>DBOT01000024.1:10881-11021 GCA_002299975.1 Lactobacillaceae bacterium UBA639 | reverse complement strand
TCGACACAAGCAATCAAACACGAGGTGCGGCACTATGTCGTCCGGAACGTCATCGCTACCATGGGGATGTCCCTCTACGTCATCATCGACACCCTCTTTATCTCAATTGCCGCCGGGGCACTGGGGCTGACCACCCTCAA
>DBOT01000024.1:0-10854 GCA_002299975.1 Lactobacillaceae bacterium UBA639 | reverse complement strand
CCCCTCTTCAACGTCTTCAACGGCGTCGGCCTCCTGCTCGGCGTCGGTGGGGCCACCATCTTCTCACTCAACAAGGTTCTTCATCCTGAGCGGGTCAAGGACCTGTATAGCCAGCTGATCATCTTTGCAGCTGGGCTAGGGATTGTCCTGGCGATCCTACTCAACGTCTTTGCAACGCCGGTCGTCAACTTTCTCGGCGCCGATGATCAGACCCGGCAGATGGCAATCATCTACCTGCGAATCTGTGCCTGGTCTGGGCCCCTGTACATGTGCAACTACATCACCATCAATTTTGTCCGGAATGATGGTAATCCAACGCTGACGATGCGGGCGACCCTGACGGAGACCCTCTCTGTCATCTTGATTGACTGGTTCTTCATCTTCGGTTGCGGGCTCAAGATGGAAGGGGCTGCCCTGGCTGTCCTCTTCTCACCCCTCATCAGCCTCATCGTCCTCTCCCACCACCGGCACTTTGCCAAGCGGCAACTCCAGCTGCACTGGTCACGTCCACGGTTAGTTAATCTCGAGCGTTCAGCTAAGCTGGGGATTGCTGCGGCCCTCAACGAGCTCAGTACCGGGGTCAGCATTTACTTCTTCAACCACGTCCTCCTGCAGCTCGCCGATAACTACGCGGTGGCGGCCTACGGAGTGATCTCTAATATCGCCATTGTGGTGCTGGCAATCGCCAATGGGGTCGCCCTGGGAGTTCAGCCGATTGCCAGCCGGGAATACGGACAAAAACACTTTGCCAGCGTCAGGACGGCCCTTAAGACGGGGATGGTTATCACCCTGTTGTTGGCAACGATCAGCTTCATCATCCTGCTGGTCTTCAAGCTTCCCATCATCAGTGCCTTCAACACGGCTCACTCCACCCAGCTGGTTCACTACGCCCGGGTGGGACTGCCAATCTACTTTACCAGTGCCTTCTTCAGCGCCCTCAACCTCCTGTTTATCCTGTTCCTAACGGCGACGAATGCGGCCCGCGCTTCCTTCACTCTCTCCATCTTACGGGGATATGTTATTCTCCTGCCGGCTATCTTAATCCTCGCTGCCCTGGTCGGAATCAACGGTGTCTGGGCAGCAGTGCCCGTCACGGAGTTCCTGGTATGTATCATTGCCTCCATCCTGGTTCACCAGCGGGTTAAGCAATTTAACGCATAGACACAAAATGAGATCACGACAAAATCAACTTTGTCATGATCTCATTTTTATTGTCTTTATAACTTTTTTACAGGTTCAAGTGGTGCTTTCTAACCGCATGCCGATAGAAGAGCCAGGCCACGATTCCAAAGAAGATTGGCCCGAATGCCGTCCAGAAGGCAGTCTGCAGGTCGTGATCCAGGATTGGCTGGATGCAGGTAAAGATGATTCCGAGACAAACAATGATCTCAACGAAGACCACCAGAACATTTGTCCAGAAGCGGTTCTTGAAGACTACAAAATCATGTGGAATCCGCTTCTTCTGGAAGATTGGGAAGGCGCCGACCAGGAAGATGTATGGCGCACAGGCGGAAACATTTACCATGTCGGTCAGAATCTGGTAGAAGGCGCTCGCTGCGGATCCCCCGAACGAGATCAGGAAGATGATGCAGCAAACGAAGATCGCTTGCATCCACATAGCAAAGGCCGGCATCCCGTGTTTGTTCAACTTAGTAACCCGGGCAGGCCATAGCTTTGGGTTAGCCCCCATGATGAAGGACTTGATCGGTGAGTATACCAGCAGGAACATGGCCCCGAGCATCCCCATCAGACCAGCTAGAGCAATCATCCGAGTGAAGATATCACCCAGGATCAGGTTTACCCCGTGACTGAAGCCTAGGGAAGCCCCCATCATGTAACCAAGACGATCAAAGACGACATAGGTAACGTTCCCTAAATTAACGCTTGGCCGAGCAATGACGTGATCATAATTGACCGTGAAGCCAGTCATCAGAATCATCAGGACGTAACTCCCGATCGTCAAGAGCGACCCGATCACCAGCCCCCGCGGGAAGGTGTGTTCCGGATCCTTCATGCTGTCGGTGACCCCACCAAGGTTTTCCATCCCACTATAGGCGAAGATGGCATAGACAACGAAGGAGATCACCGCAATTGGCGTCTTAAAGGCTGGATTCGGGGACTCAAAGAAACTAGAAATCCCATGAATCGGCTGGGCCGTGACCCCCTTGTTAGCGATAATCGCTACCAGACTTGCCAGGATAAAGATCACGTTCATCGCAATCATAAAGGCCCCACCAAATGAACTAATCTTGGTAATCCCGTTCATCCCCTGCGAACTCAATAGGGTTACCAACAGGACGAATAGGATCGCCAGAATTCCAATCAGTTCGGTCGAATTGAAGATCCAGAAGTGCCAGTGCTGAGTGGTATCATGTCCAAACAGCAATGCCGAAAGGGTGATCCACAACCGGGAAGCACTCGAAACTAGCCAGAGGATCCAACTGGACAGCCAGATGAAGGTCCCAATAAAGGCCATCTTCTCACCAATTGAACCGGCCAGCCAGGAGTAAATCCCCCCCTTGGCATCCTTAAACGCCGACCCGTATTCTGCCATCATCAGGCAGCACGGGAAGAAGAAGCATACCCCGGCTAGGATATACCAGAACATCCCCGCATAGGCCATCTGGTCATACGCGATCGAGACGTTCCCAAAACCATAAATTGTCGAAATTATCATCAGCACCAAAGTGGGTGTGGTGATTAATTTCTTTTGCTTGTCGTCCACAAAAATTCAACTCCCCCAAGTAAAATACTTTATTATATTAAGTGGCTCCCTTTTATTATAGGCTAACTTAGTCTATTAAAGAACGTCCATGAGAAGCTTTTAATTCAAAATGTCCATTAACTAAAAAGAGCCGCGACGCATCAGCATCGCGACTCTTTTTGAATTCTCATAATAATTAAAGCGCTTCCGGATCCTCAACAATCGGCAAGGTAATCCGGAAAAGCGAACCGGCGCCCAAGGAACTCTCTAGGGTGATGGATCCGTGGTAGCCCTCGATTAACCGCTTGGCAATCGAAAGTCCCAGGCCATTACCGCCCTTCTTCCGGCTCCGGGCTTTATCTACCCGGTAGAAACGGTCAAAGACCTTATCGATATCGGTAGCGGGAATTCCTTCACCAAAGTCCTGAATTCCGATCTCCACGGTGTTCATCCCCCTGGATAGGGAAATATGAACTTCCTTGCGCTCCGTCGAATACTTGACGGCGTTATCACAGAGGATCACCAGAACCTGTTCCAGGTGGTCCCGGTAGATATTGGCTGTGATCGGCTCGTTCAGGTCATCGTCGAGCGTGAAATTAAAGTCTGGATAAAGCATCTTAAAGTTGTTAAAGACCTGGTGGACCACGTCGTTAACAATTGTCTTTTCATTACGGAAGTTGATGTCGACCTGTTCGGCCCGACTGAGGTCCAGCATCTCCTGAACCAGGTTCTTCATCCGCTTGGTCTCAATCAGGGAAGCCTTGATTGAATCGTCGAGGACCTCAGGATCGTTCTTGCCCCAGCGTTCCAGCATATCCAGGTGTCCTTGGATAATGGCAATCGGCGTCCGGAGCTCGTGACTGACATCACTGACAAACTGCGACTGCTGATCGATGTAGCGCTGCATCCGGTCCAACATCTCGTTGAACATCGTGGTCAGTTCTGCCAGCTCATCATTATGGTTAGGCACGGGGACCCGGACATTCTCGGTTGGATCCTTACTGATCGTCTTGACGGTATCATGGATCTCACCAAGTGGCCGCAGGAACATCAAGGACAGGAAGTAGCCCAGCAGGCCGCTAGCGAGGACCACCAGACACATTGCCAAGATCACGACAAGCCGCAGTTGGTTATAATTCCGGTAATAGGCGTTCAGCTTATTTTCCACCTGAAGGTAACCAATTCGGCGGTGCCCATGCTGGGAATAGATTGGCTGTTGACCAACGATCACCTTATGATTGGCCCCCCTCATCATCCGGACCCGGCGGTGGTTGGTAAAGGTCGGCGCCGTGATACTCTTACCGGTACTCAGGAGTGGGTGGTGGTTACGGTCATAGATATTAACGATCAGGTGACCATCGCTGAGTTCCTGAATGATTGGGCGCTGGTATTGACTCCCCACTGCTACCTGACCATCATCAGGATCGATGACATTACTGACGTTCTTCTTGGTCAGCGGTTGGTCAACCCGACCCAACTGACGGCTAATATTAGTCATCCCCTGGTTGAGCAAGTCCCGTTCTTGATTAAAGAGACTCTGGGTGAATGAACTAAACATCGCCATGGCGACGATGAAGAAAATGATCAGTGAGCCCACGGCCGTCCCAAAGGCCCACTTAAGCTTTAAGGAAATAAAACGTCGGTTACTTGTTTTTTCCTCCATAGTTAACCACGAACCTTACGAACGAATTACGTATCCAGTACCCCGCACGGTCTGAATGTAGCTCTTCTCACCTGGGCGATCAATCTTATTCCGCAGGTAACGGATGTAGACATCGACCACATTGGTTTCAACCTTGGAATCATATCCCCAAACCTTGGAGAGTAATTCCTTCCGTGACATGACCACGTTGATGTTTTCCATCAGGATCAAGAGCAGTTCGTATTCCCGCTTGGTCAGGTTGATCACTTCATCGCCCCGCCGAACAACCCGATTTTCCTTCTCAATCGTCAGGTCCTTGTAGTTGACGGTAGTCTGGTGTTCCTTATTGTTACCATCCTCAATGCTGATCCGCCGCAGCAGTGCCCGAACCCGAGCTAACAACTCTTCGATGGCAAACGGTTTAACGATGTAGTCATCAGCCCCGTGGTCAAGACCAGAAACCCGGTCAATCACTGAATCACGGGCAGTCATGATGATGATCGGCGTGTCCTTTAGTTCCCGAACCCGCCGAGCAACCTCGATCCCGTTCAATTCGGGCAGCATCAGGTCCAACAGAATAACGTCAAAATCCTGGTTTAAGGCCGCTTCCAGTCCGGCCCGGCCATCAAGCTCAACATCGGTGTCGTATCCTTCATGCTTCAGCTCCATGTCCACAAACTTTGCCAAATTCTCTTCGTCTTCAATAATCAAGATTCGACTCATTAATTTCACCTACTAACAATCAATTTAATAACGACCATATTAATAAAACAAAATAATTTTATCACAATTTTCTAATAAACCCCAGTATTCTGGCCATTAAAATTAAGGAAATGTCTTCTCGTGAGAAAACGACTGGTCTCAATTATTAAAATTTAAAATAAAAAAATCACCCCAGGTCCGGCGCCTAAAGAGTGATCTTTATCATATAAATTAGTTGTTAGTGTTAACAACTTGCTTGCCGTTGTAGTAGCCGCAGTTAGGGCATACCATGTGGGACATACGAAGTTCACCACAGTTTGGGCAAGGAGTTAAACCAGGGACATTCAACTTGATGTGACCCCGACGCATACGCTTCTTAGTCTTTGAAGTCTTCCGTGCTGGAACAGCCATGTTTGACACCTCCTAGGATTAATATTATCCACAAATGGTTTTTAACCGTCCGCTACTTTTTATCATCCTGATCAGGAAATAATTTTTGGAGTTTCGCGAAACGTGGATCAACTTTTTTATCTTTCTGCTTGCTGGCGGCATACTCATCTTCAGAGATGACGTTCCAACCCTTACCATTCGGCATGGGCTTACCGGCCTTCTCATCAGCAGAAAGCACTCGTAACGGTACCTGCTCGACGATATTCTCGGCTAACGCGGTATCAAAGTCAATCGTCTCACCCCGCTTCAATAAGAAGACAACCTCGTTATCCTCATACCGGGAGAAGTGGGAACGATCATCAATATACGTCTCCGTAAAGTCAAAGTCAAGTGGTAACTGAACGGGCGTCAATGAACGACTGGATGGTACCGTCAGCGTCGTCGTAACGTGCGCGCTGATGGTGGCATCCCCATCGTCATAGGATACATACCCGTCAACCTTAACCGGAGCAACGGCTAAGATGATGTCCGGGAATAGTTTAGTCAATGATGCGTTCAGATCAAAAGTACTTTGAATATGAAGTGGTTCATCTTGATAACGATGTAACTCAGCTAACGACCATTTCATCGTACTAACCTCCTAATGCAACGTATGCAATTATACTAGGCCCACATATACTTGTCAATGTTTTTTCCTTGACAGCTTGATGAGCCATTAACGAATCATAATTGGTGGATATTTTAGGTCCTGCTCGACCGTGGTGAAGTTCTGGTAGAGCTTGCCGGCGCGGTAGTCAAGGTTATAAAAGCCGTCCCGCATCCCCTGGCTAACCTTGGTGAAGAGCGGGATTGGAACCTGCTTCTTAACCTGGTGCAGGTACTCCCGACCCCGGGCGGTAAAACCGAGGATATGAATGTAGGGATGGTCAGCCCGCGCGGCTACCTCATCCTCCGTCAGCTGGAGGGTCGTGTACAGACACATCCGCAACAGGTGCGCATAGGTATAGCGCTTCGTCTTCACGCCATGAATGAATTCATCAAAGCGCAGTGACCGTTGTGCAACCTCCTTCATCCGGTGTTCGAGTCCCTCTGCCATCTGGTAGGTCTGGGCCAGGTAATCGAGCGGGGCTTGAATCAACTGGTTACGCAGAATTGGGTACAGACTGGTCCAGTCAGGAACGGCCGTCACCCTCGCTAATGCCTCAGCCATCACTGGTGGAACCGTAGCAGTAAAGTCATTCCCGGTCGTGACTGCCTGGCGAATTGCACTGGCACTGGCGATCTGCCCGTGAATCTGCTGGTCATGATAGCCACTTCCTCGGCGTTGAACCGCCGTCAGCTGGATCGGATAGTCCTTTGCCAAGACCGCCTTGGTATAGGCAAAGGCCAGAATATCATTGGGATCGCGCAGCTCAATCCCCGTCTGGGCACGCAGTTGTTGGTTGAACTGAGTGGCATAGGTAGCATTGTACTGGTCAAACTCTGCCTGGTTAAAGTGCCGCTCGGCCGCCACCAGGGCTGCGAAGTCCCATTCAGGATGCTCGGCCCCGAAGGCTACCTGATGGATCTGAAGAGCATTCAGGATTGCTAAGGCCCCCGCCGCAAACCGGTGGGCTGGTTGGGCCGCGTAGAAGACTGGCAGCTCGACTACCAGGTCAACCCCGCTTTCTAGGGCTGCCTGGGCCCGGGTCCACTTATCCCCGATCGTCGGCTCGCCACGCTGGGTGAAGTTGCCGCTCATCACCGCAACTGCAACGTCGGCGCCGGTTTGCTCCTTAGCCTGACGAAGGAAGTAACGATGACCATTATGAAACGGATTGTATTCCACCACCATTCCAACTGCTTGCATTGACTGGTCACCTACCTTCGACAACTGAAGAACCAGCGAGTCGTCTGCTCATCAGGAGCCGCCGCGCCAAAGTCGGCCCGAACCACCACATCAGAAAAACCGCTGCGCTGTAACGCGGCCGTAATGGTTGCCAATGGGTAGCTCCGTTCGAAGTGAGTCTCCCCGATTCGCTCGTACTGACCATCTGCCAGACGATTGAAGAAGGCCAGGTCATGGATTACCCCATGCTCAACATCGTCATCCTGGTAGCTGCGCCAGAGGAAGGCCCGTTGGTGGTCGTCATCCTCATAGTTGTACATGTAACCTGGATAGACAACATCCGTCTGGTAGGGGGTGATCATGTCAAAAAGAAAGCGGCCACCAACTTGGAGGTGAGCAAACACCTGCCGGAAGGTCGTTTCAACATCATCAATGTCCCCCAGATAACACAGGGAGTCCGCAAAACAGGTCACCAGGTCATATTGGGGTAAGGCAGTAAGGTCACGCATATCGGCCTCCACCAGGGTCAGTGGGACGCTTGCGGCGGCAGCGTGCTGACTGGCCAGACTCAGCATATCAGCTGAGAAGTCCGCGACTGTCACTGCCCGGCCCTGTTTAGCGAGCAGGACTGCCAAGCGCCCAGTGCCACCCGCCAGGTCCAATACCTGCTGGGCATCCTGACCGCCATTGATCATGGTATAGTTCGCCCACTTTTGGTACAGCTCATCGTCAAAGAGCTGGTCGTAGAGTTGGGCAAAGGTGTGGTAAATCATTAGTCGTTAACCCATTCGTCAACGTTGACCAACGGTGCATCGGACCACAGCTTCTCCAGGTTGTAGAAGCTCCGGGTCTCTTCCCGGAAGACGTGAACAACCACGTCACCGAGGTCAATCAGCACCCACTTAGCATGGTTCTTCCCTTCAACGCTACCGATGTTAACTTGGTTCTCATGAGCCTTTTCAATAATGGCGTTGGCAATCGCTTGAACCTGCCGGTCGGATCCACCGGTCATGATAACAAAGTAGTCCGCCATCGGGCTGATCTCATCAACCTTCAGTGCAACAATGTCCTCGGCCCGCCGACCATCAGCGGCCTTAACAACCATCTCTAATAATTGTTTGCTTTCCATCTAGTTAATCTTCCCTTCGTAAGCCGGTACCCAGGCATTATAGGTTTCAATTGTCTTCGGGTACACGGGTTTGTTGTTTTCAATTAAATAATTGAGGGTGTGCTTAGTCTGGTAGGCAACTCCAGCGCCAAGATCTTGCGCCGTGATCTTGCGGGCCTGTTCAACCCCATCAAAGTCACGCGCTGGTTCGATATAGTCGGCCATGTAGACGACTTGCTCCAGCTTCGTCATCTTGGCCGCCCCCGTCGTATGGTGACGAACCGCATTCAGGATATCTTCATCCCAGATGCCCAGTTCGTCCTTAATTAGCTCCGCACCCACGATACCATGCCAGATCGCATTGCCGTAGTTCAATAGGTCCGGATCAAGCCCCTTCTGGTGGATCTCATCAATGAAGTCCTGATCAGGCCGTTGCTTCGCATAATCGTGACAGAGTCCCGCAATGCTAGCCTTCTCAACATCGACCCCATTCTGCTTGGCTAACTCCATGGCCGTCTGTTCAACCCGCAGGACGTGGTGAAAACGCTTGAGCTTCAAGGCGGCACGGAGACGGTCAACCAGCTGGTCATGAGTTAGTGGAATATAGTGGTGCGTATACTCAATTGTTTCTTCATTCATGATACAAGTGATGCTCCTTTATAAATGCGGCTACGGCGTCAGGAACCATGTACCTGATTGGCAGATCCTGAGCAACCCGGCGTCGGATATCCGTCGAACTAAAGCTAACCAGTGGGACATCAACCCAGATGACCGGGTAGACCGACTCATTTTTAGCGCCCGGTCGCCGGACACCGACAAAGTGAAAACGCGGTAGGCGAACCAGTTCATCAATCCGGTGCCACTTAGGAAGGTAGTCTACCATGTCACCACCGATGATAAAGTAGTAGTCCGTCGTCGGGTGCTGCTCAATCATCTTCTTCATCGTGTCATAGGTGTAGCTAACCCCGCCCCGCTGTAATTCACTCTCTTCAATGGCAAAAAGGGGGTTATCCTTGATAGCCAACTTGATCATTGCCAACCGTAAGTCAGCCGCAATCGCTGTCTTCTTATCGACATGCGGTGGCGTAGCGTCCGGCATAAACCGTACCTGGTCGAGTGATAGGGATTGGCCGACCTGATCGGCCACCAGGAGATGCGCATTGTGGATTGGGTTAAAGGTACCACCATAGATCCCAACCCGGTGCCGGCGTCCTGCCGAAACCGTCTCCGGCTGCACCCGCGACTGCGGATTAGCAAATACTCGACAACGCTGCATAATCACACTTCCTTAAATCCGGGCAACCCGGTCTGACAGGTCACGCAGGTCCTTGTTAGCCGAAACCTTAAACAGGACCAGTACCCGACCGATCGACTGAACCACTTGAATGTCGGTATTCTGCTCAATGAAATCCTTCAGTTCTGCCGTAGTGACGTCGGCATTTTGGAGAATATTAACCTTGATCAGCTCCCGCCGGTCCAATGCGCCATCCAGCTGAGCCAGCCATTGCTTAGTCAATCCTTCCTTACCAACGGCAAAGATCGGTTGCAGGTGGTTGGCCTGCGCCCGTAAGAAACGTTTTTGTTTTCCTCGTAATTGCATGTTAAACCTCACTTCATTAAATCATCGCGCGCCGGATCAATGCCGCCACGCCCTTAGGAACCCAGGCGGCAACGGTCGTCCCTGCTGGAACGGTAATCCAACCCAGGCCCTCAAAGACAATATCGCTCTTTTCATGAACCCGGAATTCTTCCCGCTCCAGTGGTGGGAAGTCTGCCAGGTCGTCTTTAGTCGGGGGCGTCAATAATTCTCCAACGTGTTTCTCGTAGAAACGATCCGCGTTGGCCAACTTAGTCCGGTGGATCGTCAAATTATTATCAAAGTAGGCCACCAGTCCCGCACGGTCACCCTTTAGGTAATCAAAGCGGGCGATTCCCCCTAAGAACAGGGTCTGTTCAGGATTCAGCTGGTAGGTCCGGGGCTTAATTTCCTTCTGTGGGGCTACCAACTTCAGGGCCTTTGGTGACAGCACATGGGCCATCTGGTGGGGATGAATGATCCCCGGGGTATCAACCAGCCGGTGCCCGTCATCCAATGGGATCTCAATCTCATCCAAAGTTGTTCCTGGGAAACGCGACGTCGTGATCAGATCTTTAACCCCTGTCCGCAGTTTGATAATCTGGTTGATCAGGGTTGACTTACCAACATTGGTAACCCCAACCACGTAGACATCCCGGTCACCACGGTACTTTTCAATTGTGTCCAGGAGCTCATCGATCTGGTGATTCTTCTTGGCAGAAACCAGGACCGTATCAATTGGCCGCAAGCCCGCGATGTTGGCCTGCTGACGGATCCAGTCACGTAACTTCGGCCGCCGCAGTGAATGCGGTAGAAGGTCTTCCTTATTGCCAACCAGTAAGACGGGGTTATCACCGACAAAACGGTGCAGGCCCGGAATCAGACTGCCATTAAAGTCAAAGAT
>DBOT01000031.1 GCA_002299975.1 Lactobacillaceae bacterium UBA639 | reverse complement strand
TGGTCAAATTGATTTGTTATTGGAGGAAATAAAATGTCAGCAAAATGGGAACGCGATAGCGATGCCAGCAAAGGTACATTGACATTTGATATCGATGTAGACACTATTAAGAAGGGAATCGACGAAGCCTTCGTTGAAACCCGGAAGAAGATCACGGTGCCAGGTTTCCGTAAGGGCCGTGTTCCACGCCAAATCTTCAACCAAATGTACGGTGAAGAATCTCTCTACCAAGATGCTTTAAACAAGGTATTGCCAGATGCTTACAGTGCTGCGGTTAAGGAAACGAAGATCCAACCAGTTGCTCAACCACAAATCGAAATCAAGAGCATGGAAAAGGGTCAACCTTGGACGCTTACTGCTACGGTTGATGTTATGCCAGAAGTTAAGCTTGGTGACTACAAGGGCATGGAAGTTCCTGAGCAAGACACCACTGTTTCTGACGCCGATGTTGACTCAGAAATTGAAAAGAAGCGTCAACAACAAGCTGAATTGGTCCTTAAGGAAGACAAGCCAGCTGAAAAGGGTGACACGGTTGTTATCGACTACGAAGGTAGCGTTGATGGCAAGAAGTTTGACGGCGGTTCCGCTGATAACTACTCCCTTGAATTAGGTTCCGGTTCATTCATTCCTGGCTTCGAAGACCAACTGATCGGCCACAACTCCGGTGATGACGTGGACGTTAAGGTTACCTTCCCAGAAGACTACCACGCTAAGAACTTGGCTGGTAAGGACGCTATCTTCAAGGTTAAGATTCACGAAATCAAGGAAAAGCAACTTCCTGAATTGGATGATGACTTTGCCAAGGATGTTGACGAAGACGTTGACACGCTTGACGAACTGAAGGACAAGACCAAGAAGCAGCTCCAAGAAGACAAGGACAACCAAGCTAAGGCTGCCATTGAAGATGCTGCGATCGAAAAGGCCGTTGCCAATGCTGAAATCCAAGACATCCCACAAGCAATGTTGGATGATGACACTAACCGTCAAATGCAACAATACCTTGCTGGTATGCAACAACAGGGGATCAGCCCACAAATGTACTTCCAGATCACTGGGACTAAGGAAGACGATTTGAAGAAGCAATTCGCTAACGATGCTGAACAACGGGTTAAGACTAACCTGGTTCTTGAAGCAATCGTTGACGACGCCAAGCTTGAAGCAAGTGATGACGAAATCAAGCAAGAAATTGCTGACCTTGCCAAGCAATACGGCATGAAGGAAGACGCCGTTGAAAAGGCACTGTCCAAGGACATGCTTTCTCATGACATCAAGATCAAGAAGGCCGTTGACTTAGTTGCTGATTCAGCAAAGCAAGTTAAGGACGACAAGAAGTCTGACAAGTAATTCTTGATTTGCATCACGCCTGAAGTGTCCAATCAATTATGATTGGACACTTTTTGTTTAGTCTGGAACCACTTTGTTCGAAATTGCAGACTAATTTTGTTATGATTATTTCAGAACTTTAGAGGAGGTTTCCTAATGTTTGAAGATACCAGTGGAATGGACTCAGTTCACTGTTCATTTTGTGGTAAATCACAAAACGAAGTAAAGAAGATTGTTGCCGGTCCCGGCGTATACATTTGTAATGAATGTGTTGACCTCTGCAAGGAGATCATTGACCAAGAACTGGCAGAGGACCAGACTGATACTGACTTCCGGGTCCCAACACCAGAAGAGATTGTTAAGCAGTTGGATGATTATGTCATCGGTCAGAGCGATGCTAAGAAGACGTTGGCGGTGGCAGTTTACAACCACTACAAGCGGGTTAATGCCATGATGGATGGCGATAACAACGACACCGAACTGCAGAAGAGTAACATTGCGGTGATCGGGCCAACCGGTTCTGGGAAGACCTACCTTGCCCAGTCACTGGCCCGGATCTTAAATGTGCCATTTGCCATTGCCGACGCGACGACCCTGACTGAAGCCGGGTACGTTGGTGAAGACGTTGAAAATATTATCCTGAAGCTCCTCCAGGCGGCTAACTTTGATGTTGAGCGGGCTGAGAAGGGGATCATCTACATTGACGAAATCGATAAGATCGCCAAGAAGAGTGAGAATGTTTCTATCACCCGTGATGTGTCTGGTGAAGGGGTTCAACAGGCGCTTTTGAAGATCCTTGAAGGAACGATTGCCAACGTGCCGCCGCAGGGTGGTCGAAAGCACCCCCAACAGGAATTTATCCAGGTGGACACGAAGAATATCCTGTTCATCGTTGGTGGGGCCTTCGATGGCATTGAAACGATTGTCAAGGAACGGCTGGGTGAAAAGACGATCGGTTTCGGTACCGACTCCAGTGAAGCTGGTAACGTTACCGAGAAGAACATCCTCCAGCACGTTATCCCTGAGGACCTGCTTAAATTCGGGCTGATTCCTGAATTTATCGGTCGGCTGCCAGTCATGACGGCTTTAGAGAAGCTGGATGAGCATGATCTGGTTCGGATCTTGACGGAACCAAAGAATGCGCTGGTTAAGCAATACCAGGAGTTGATTCGACTTGATGGTAGTAAGCTGACCTTTACTGATGGTGCCCTGCAGGCAATGGCCCAACAGGCGATTGCTCGGAATACCGGTGCTCGTGGACTCCGTTCCATCATTGAAGGGGTTATGCGAGACGTCATGTTCGAGCTGCCAAGTCGGAAAGATGTTGCGGAAGTCGTCATCGATAAGCGTTGTGTTACTAACCACAAGGAACCGCGCTATGTGATGAAGTCAGCTAAGGATGCAAAGTGAGGGTTCAGCGATGGAAGTTCACAATGTAAACCTGACCATCAGTGCGGTGGCAGAGGATCAGTACCCAAAGACCGATTATCCAGAGATTGCCCTTGTGGGACGCTCCAACGTCGGTAAGTCCTCGCTGACCAATGTCCTGATTAACCGGCGTAACTTTGCCCACACGTCCAGCCAACCAGGGAAGACCCAAACCCTGAACTTCTATGACGTGGAGGACCAGCTCTACTTTGTTGACGTGCCGGGTTACGGCTACGCGAAGGTTTCCAAGAAGGAACGGGAACGCTTCGGTCAGATGATTGAGCACTACCTCACTCAACGTGAACAGCTGCGTGGGGTAATCCAACTGGTTGATGCCCGTCATGTCCCAACGGCGG
Organism: Lactobacillaceae bacterium UBA639; assembly: GCA_002299975.1. Lineage (GTDB taxonomy): Bacteria > Bacillota > Bacilli > Lactobacillales > Lactobacillaceae > Limosilactobacillus. The sequence continues at coordinate 5,269 of DBOT01000031.1, read as the reverse complement.
ATGACGTGTCCATGTATGAGTGGCTGGCCTACTACAATATTCCAACGCTCGTGGTTGGGACCAAGTGTGACAAGGTTAAGTCCAATGTTTGGAACCGGCAGGAGAGTCAGATTCGCAAGCGTCTAGGAATGACAGCTGATGCGCCACTGATTCTCTTCTCAGCGGTAAACAAGCATGGTAAGGACCAAGTATGGCAATGGATTGAAAAGCAGACGGGGATGAATTAAGTGGAGTTTAATGATTACCAAAAGGCAGCCAAGCGGACCCTCTACGGCAACGAGCAGGTTTTAACCAATTGTGCCCTCGGGCTAGCTGGTGAGGCCGGTCAAGTGGTTGACCTTGTAAAGAATTATACCTTCCGGAGCAAGAAGCTGGATCGGCAGGAGTTGATTCATGAGATGGGGGACGTGTTATGGTACCTGTCGCAGATTGCGGAATGGGCCGACATTCCTTTTGATGAGGTTGCCAAGGCCAACATTGATGAATTGAATCGGCGTTACCCGACTGGTTTCAAGAAGCAACAATAAGATTATTAAACCGGGCATTCGCCAATCAGTTAGCGAACCCACATAAAAAATAAAGCGACTCCTGATGTTCATCAAATTGGACATCAGGAGTCGCTTTTGTACTAGTAGTTTGGCGGTTGCCAACCTACTTCTTCTTATCTTCTTTTTCCTTTTTATCTGTCTTTTCGTCAGCTGGCTTCTTCTTCAGCGGCTTGATCTTAGGGTCAACAGCAAACTGGTCGAAGAGCTTGTCGAGTTGCTGACTACGGCGTGTTACAAGTCCCATTTTATTGATCGCTCCTTTATCGTTTATCAAAATGCTAGCATAAACCGAACAGGTTGTCCAAGAAGATACTAGCACTTTCTTTGCCTTTTAGCAGGATTCTAATTTATAATATTATGATTAGCAAGTCGATCGGAGGGTTATGATGGCAAGTGAATACCTTGAACATAAACTAGCATTGCTGCCGGATAAGCCCGGCTGCTACCTAATGAAGAATATCAATGGCCAGATCATCTACGTCGGGAAGGCCAAGAACCTGAAGAACCGGGTGCGCTCGTACTTTAAGAGCAGCCACACGGGGAAGGTGGCCAAGATGGTTTCTGAAGTGGCCGATTTTGAAACGATTATTACGTCGACTAACAAGGAATCGTTTCTGCTCGAAATTACCCTAATTCAAAAGCACCAGCCCTATTTCAACATCAAGCTGAAGCGGGGGACGGGTTACCCCTACATTAAGATTACCAACGAACGGGATCCCCAGACGGAAATTACCGGGAAGGTCAAGAAGGACGGGGCCTACTACTTTGGTCCTTATCCGAACGTCTATGCGGCGGAGGAAACCCTGCACTTTATTCAGAAGGTCTACCCGCTGCGGCGGTGCCATGGTTTTCAAGGCCGTCCCTGCCTCTACTACCACATGGGCCAGTGCCTGGGGGCCTGCTTCAAAAAGGTGCCACAAGAGGAATATGATAAGCAGATTCGGCGGATCAAGTCCTTCCTGAACGGTAATACGGCAGCGGTGAAGAAGCAGCCGACGGCCCGGATGGAGAAGGCCGCTGCGGCTCTTGAATACGAGCGGGCGGCGGAGATTCGTGACCAGCTCCACTACATTGAAGTGACGGTCGAAAAGCAGAAGATCATCTCCAATGATAAGACACCACGGGACCTCTTCAACTTCTACATGGACAAGGGCTGGCTGTCGATCCAGGTCTTCTTCATTCGCCAGGCCCGGTTGATGAAGCGAGAGAAGCGGCTCTTCCCAATTGTGGACACCGCAGTCGAGGAAATGACCAGTTTCATCCTCCAGTTCTACAACCGCCGGAACAATATCCTGCCGCGGGAGATCCTCCTGCCGGCGGGCTTGCCCAATAAGGAAATCAGTGAGATCCTGGGTGTTCCGGTCCGGACACCAGAGCGGGGTGAAAAGCGTGACCTGATGGACATGGCTGCTGAAAACGCCCGGTTGACCCTTGATGAAAAGTTCCGTCTGCTGGAGATGGACCAGAGCAAGACTACTGGGGCAATGAAGGAGATCACCGATGCCCTGGGTCTACCCCCGGCCCACAAGATCGAGGCCTTTGACCACTCGCATATTCAGGGAGCGGATCCGGTCAGCGCGATGGTTGTTTTTGTCGACGGAGAACCCGCCAAGAAGCTCTATCGGAAGTACAAGTTGCAGACGGTGATCGACCACGCTGACGAAGCCGCCAGCACCCGGGAGGTTATCCGGCGACGTTATTCCCGCCTTCTAAAGGAGGGGAAACCAATGCCCGACATGATCTTCATGGATGGGGGCGATATCCAGATGAATGCCGTTAAGGATGTCCTCGAAAATGAATTGGGCCTCGATATCCCGGTAGTGGGGATGGTCAAGAACGATAAGCACAAGACGGCGGACCTGCTCTTTGGTGACCAGGACCAGCACGTCAACCTGGATCCGCGCAGTCAGGGCTTTTACCTGGTCCAGCGGATTCAAGACGAGGTACACCGTTTTGCGATTACCTTCCACCGGCGGGTCCACACCCGGCATTCACTAAGCTCCCGGTTAGACGAGATCAAGGGGGTTGGCCCACGAACCCGGACTAAGTTACTCAAACAGTATGGTTCGATCAGTAAGATTGCCCAGGCCTCGGTAGATGATATCCATGCCCTGGGGATTAACCGGCCGACCGCCCAATTAATTAAGGTTTCACTGCAGAAAAACGCGAAGGTCGCAAAGGGAAGCAGTCACGATTGATTTTGACGCCTCCCTGATTTTCCAATATACTAATAAGGAATAATGATAGAACGGAGACAAATCGCATGAATACGTTTGTAGATCAAATTAAAATCGAGGTGCACGCCGGTAAGGGTGGCAACGGTATGGTTGCCTTTCGGCGTGAAAAATACGTCCCAAACGGGGGACCTGCTGGGGGTGATGGTGGCCGCGGTGGCAGCATCATCCTGAAGGTTGACGAAGGATTGCGGACTTTAATGGACTTTCGTTATCACCGAATCTTCAAGGCGAAGAACGGTGGCAACGGGATGAACAAGCAGATGACTGGTCCTAGTGCCGACGATACTGTAATTGCAGTACCGCAGGGAACCACGGTACGGGACCTGGACACCGGTGAAATCATTGGTGATCTGGTAGAAAAGGGCCAGGAGTTGGTGGTAGCCCGCGGTGGCCGTGGTGGTCGTGGCAACATCCACTTTGCCAGTGCCAAGAACCCGGCACCGGAGATCGCCGAAAACGGTGAACCGGGTGAAGACCATTACCTGGAGCTCGAACTGAAGATGTTAGCTGATGTCGGTCTGATTGGTTTCCCATCAGTCGGTAAGTCGACCCTGCTGTCAGTTGTTACGGGGGCTAAGCCAAAGATCGCGGCTTATGAGTTCACAACCCTGGTACCAAACCTGGGGATGGTAATGCTGCCAGATGGCCGGGACTTTGCCATGGCCGATATGCCTGGCCTGATTGAGGGGGCTGCTAAGGGTGTTGGTCTTGGGCTGAAGTTCCTGCGTCACATTGAGCGGACCCGGGTCCTTCTGCACCTGGTCGACATGAGCAGTGAAGATCCTGAACAGGCTATTCAACGTTACCGGCAGATTAACCACGAACTGGCGAACTATGATCCGGAATTATTGAAGCGGCCGCAGATCGTGGTTGCCACGAAGATGGACATGCCAAACGCCGCTGAAAACCTGGAGCACTTTAAGAAGGAACTGGCAGCCGACCAGACGTTGGACCAAACGCCGCGAGTATTCCCAATCTCGGCGGTTACCCACCAAGGGGTTCAACGGTTGATGCAATTGACGGCGGACCTTCTTGACAAGACGCCGGCATTTGACAGTGAGAGTCACGATGAGAAGCTGGTTGCTGAGTACAAGGCTGCGGCGCCAGAAAAGGAAACGCAAGACTTCACCATCACTAAGGACGAGGATGGTACCTGGGTCCTTGGTGGTGCTAAGCTGCTGCGGCTCTTTGACATGACTGACCTGACTCACGAACAGAGTCAACTGCGTTTTGCCCGGCAATTACGGACAATGGGGGTTGACGATGCGCTGCGGGTCAAGGGCATTAAGGATGGCGACTTAGTCCGGATTAAGAAGTTCGTCTTCGAATTCGTTCAGTAAGATTAAATTAGAAGGTAGGAAATTAAGGTATGCAACTTGAATTTTTAGGAACCGGTGCGGGGTCACCCAGCAAACAGCGGAACGTTTCCAGCGTAGCACTACGGTTGTTGGAAGAGCGAAATGCTATTTGGCTGTTTGATGTTGGGGAAGCGACCCAGCATCAGATTCTCTATACCACTATTCGGCCACGGAAGATTGAAAAGATCTTTATCACCCACCTGCATGGTGATCACATCTTTGGCCTACCAGGTCTGCTCAGTTCGCGGTCATTCCAAGGTGGCAACGAGCCATTGACGATTTACGGTCCGGTGGGGATCAAGCGCTTTGTTCAGACCGCTCTTCAGGTTAGTGAGTCGCGGCTTAGCTACCCATTACACTTTGTGGAGATCGAACATGAAGGCGAGATCTTTAAGGATGATAGCTTCACGGTCTATGCTAAGCGGCTGGACCATAAGATTACCTGTTTTGGTTACCGGGTCGTTGAGCACGATCATCCGGGTGAGCTCCAAGTTGACAAGCTCCGGGAAATGAATGTGCCGTCCGGTCCCGTCTATGGCCAGTTGAAGGCGGGAAAGACGGTTAAACTCGATGATGGCCGGGTCCTGAATGGCCGTGACTTCATTGGCCAAGCTCAACCGGGACGGATTGTTGCTATCTTGGGTGATACCCGGCAAACCAAGAACGCTGTTTGGCTGGCCCGCAATGCTGATGTCCTGGTTCACGAGAGTACTTTTGGCAAGGATGAGGCCAAGCTGGCTCACAATTACTACCATTCGACCAGTAAGCAGGCGGCTGAGATTGCTAAAAAAGCTGGTGCCAAGCGGCTCTTACTCAATCATATTTCGGCACGGTACGCGGGGAAGGCTGCCTACCAGTTAGCCTACCAGGTTCGTAATCTTTTCCCAGCCACGCGGGTCGTCAACGACTTGGATGTTTTCGATATACCATTTAAAAAGCAAGGGGAAAGGGATGGTAAGTAATGTTAGGACGTGTTAAGGCATTACGGTTCTTACGAAATGAGGTCGTGCTGATCACTGGTGGTTCCAGTGGCATCGGTAAGGCCCTGGCGTTTGAGGCTGCTCGGCGCGGGGCCATTGTAGTAGTGGTTGCCCGTGATAAAGAAAAATTAGCGGCCGTAGCCAAG
>DBOT01000065.1 GCA_002299975.1 Lactobacillaceae bacterium UBA639 | reverse complement strand
CCTTAGCTACCTTGTAGAGGTCGTCCTTTAAGATGACTACCGAAGCAGACTCGCTGGCGGCTGACGATCCGTGGGCCCCCATGGCGATCCCCACGTCAGCGGTTACGAGCGATGGGGCATCGTTGACCCCATCCCCGACCATGAAGACGGGGTGAAGGTTAGCCGGGACATTCTTGAGGGCGGCAATCTTGTCCTTAGGCAGGAGATCGGCCCGGACGTTGGCGATCCCGACCTGGCCAGCCACCCGTTCGGCAATCGCCCGCTGGTCGCCGGTGAGCATCATCAGGTTGGTGACGCCGAGCCGCTGCAGGGTTGCCATTGTCTTCTGGGCCTCGGGACGGATGTGGTCGGTGAAGGTGACGGCCCCATAGTAGTCACCGTCCAGGCTGACGTAGATCGCGGTGGTCTTCAGCAGGGGCTGGTCACTCTGGGGAGCAACGTACTTGAGCTTACCGACCATGACTTGGTGCCCGTCAATAGTAGCAGCAACGCCCTTCCCGGTGGTTTCAACTAGGTCGGTGACGGGGAGGAGTTTAACTGCTTGCTGGCTGGTGAAGGCCAAAAGGGAACGGGCCAGGATATGGGAGGATTCCTGCTCAGCACTAGCAGCTAGTTGGAGGAGGCGGTCCCGGTTATCAGGATTGGCCGGCCGGACCTCATCGACCGTCAACTGGCCACTGGTGATGGTCCCCGTCTTGTCGAAGGCCCCGGTCTTAGCCGCAGCTAGTTTCTCCAGGACACTCCCGGTTTTGACCACAATCCCGTTCCGCGATGCCCGACTCATTCCGGAGACCATGGCCACCGGGGCAGCCAGGATCAGGGGACATGGTGAGGCCACGACGAGGACTTCGGCAAACCGCCGTGGGTCCTTAGAGATCCACCAGGCAACCAGCGAGATCAGGATGGCGATAATGGTGAACGGGACCGCATACCGGTCGGCGAGACGGACAAAGTGGGCTGGGGTGCTCTCGGCCTCCTTGACCAGTTTGACCAGCTGTTGGTACTGACTATCCTTGGCCAGCTTGGTAACGGTTAGGGTGACGGCACTGTCACCGTTAACCGATCCGGACATCACCAGGTCCCCGACACTTTTATCAACCGGCTTGGATTCACCGGTCAGGGAAGACTCGTTGAACAGGCCGGCTCCTTTGGTGATCTTGCCGTCCACGGGCACCAACTCGCCGGGCTTAACCAGAACGCTTTGGCCGATCTTGACAGCATCGACCTTGACGTCGTGGGTACCATCATCACCTAAAACGTGAGCGACTTGGGGAGAATTGTCCAGCAGGGCCTTGAGCTCCGTATTCGCCTTCTTGGCGGCGTAATCCTCCAGGGCGTCACCCCCGGTCAGCATGACCAGGATGACCATTGCCGCCCAATATTCACTGACGGCCAGGGTCGCAACTACCGCCAGAATGGCCAACAGGTCGACCCCGTATTTACCGGAACGCAGGGTCTTGATCATCCCGATAAACATCGTTAAGGCGACCGCTGCCCCGACCACGGTTACGAGAATCTGGGCGAAAAGCGGGTAGTGAAAGACGTATTGCAGGATGAGCGCAATCGCTGCAATCACGAGGATCAGAATCAGCTTCTGCTTATTAGATAGACGTTTCATGATAAATCCCCTCTCGTATTTGTTGATACTTTAATTATAGAATTATTGATGAGTTTATAACACCGCTTTCACAAAACTTATTAAAAAACACCGCTTCGGGACAAATGTTTTGCCATGAAGCGGTGTTTTCGGTAGAGTTTAGGTAGACGAAACTGGAAAGGGTGATTAAGAATGAAGATTATCGTAATTTCGGGAAGTGCCCACGCTGATGGGGCCTCAACCTACCTGGCCGATCGTTTCATCGCGGGGGCTAAGGCGGCTGGTCACCAGGTGGACCGGTACAATGTCGTCGACCACCAGACGAACTTTGTCATGGTGGCCGAAAACGAGGATCCGGTTCCCCAGGACGATGACTGTGCCCAACTGCTGACTAAGGTGACCCAGGCCGACCTGGTCGTGTTAGTGACCCCAGTCTACTACTACGCAATGAGTTCGCTGCTCAAGACGGTGGTGGACCGTTTCTACGATATTAATACGACGCTGAAGGGCATGAACAAGCAGATTATGATGCTGGCCACTGCCTACGACCCGGACAAGCACGTCTTCGATTCAATGAAGATTAACTACCGGCAGCTGGCCAACTACCTCGGCTGGCACGATGCCGGAACCGTCTGGGATCACGGGGCCCTGACCCACCCAGCAATTGATCAGTATGGTCAGCAGGCCTATGACCTGGGTGCACACTTGACAGACTAGCGGCGGTTATTGAAGTAGAAGGCTAACGCGATCAGCAGGGCCAAGACGATGATCGCCAGGCGGGGATCCGCCTTGAATAGTTCGTGCATGGCATGGACCTGTCCGATGCCGAGAGGAAGGTTAAACATAGTGACATCTCCTTTTTAGTATTCATTATGCTGGTGGAGACGGTGAAGAGCAAGCAAAGCGCTCGCCTTAAGATTCTTAAGAGTTCAAAGAAAATGGTTGGCATTGGCGGCCAATTCCGGGATAATATCCTTGAGGAATAATTACCCTCACGCAGTTGTTGCTACACTACGAAATGGAGGAATCTCAATGACCAAAATTTTTGCATATAGTATTCGTAAGGATGAGGAACCGTACTTAAAGGAATGGGCCACGGCTCATCCCGAGGTCACTGTTGACTACACTGCCGACCTACTGACGCCGGAAACTGCTAAGCAAGCGGCCGGAGCAGACGGCGTGGTTGTTTACCAGCAGCTGGATTACACGCCAGAAACGCTCCGGGCACTGGCAGATGAGGGAATTACTAAGATGTCACTACGAAACGTCGGAGTGGACAACATCGACATGGCCACGGCTAAGGAGCTGGGCTTTGAAATCACCAACGTGCCGGTCTACTCACCAAACGCGATTGCTGAGCACGCCGCCATTCAGACGGCCCGGATTCTGCGGCAGACGAAGGTCATGGATCGTAAGGTTGAGAGTGGTGAC
>DBOT01000008.1:4206-21585 GCA_002299975.1 Lactobacillaceae bacterium UBA639 | reverse complement strand
ACTTAATTTTACAAACCGCGAGTAAAAAAAGGCGACCATTTTGTGGCCGTCTTTTTTACTTATATTTATTTTAGCTGATCATGATGGTGCCTTCAGGAGCCTCAAATGGATGTTCCTTGTTGATGTGGTCGTAGAAGAGGACCCCATGCAAGTGGTCAATTTCGTGCTGGCAAACAATTGCCGGGTAGTTCTTCAAACGAACCTGGTGCTTTTCACCGTTGACATCCTGGTAGCGTAGGGTGATCCGGTCGTGCCGCGGCACGTAGCCCGGAACATCTTTATCGACGGAGAGGCAGCCTTCACCTTCCGTCAGGGCACCGTATTGAACGGATTCGCTGACGATTACGGGGTTGATGATCACGTCCTTGAACAATGGCTTGGCGTTCTCGTCGTCATCGTCAATCGGTGGGACCAGAACAGCGGCCATCTGCTTGGAGACACCAACTTGCGGGGCAGCCAGACCGACGCCGGCACGAAGCTTGTACTTTTCGCACAGCTCGGGATCTTGACTAACCTCGAGGTACTCCATCATCTTTTTTGCTAATTCTTGATCTTCTTTTGAGAGTGGGAACTCAACTTTTGCTGCTCGCTTTCTTAAGACGGGGTTACCGTCGCGAGTAATATCCTTCATAAGGTACAAGAATATTCGCCTCCAAAATTTACTCTAACTCATTAATTTTATCATACTCACCAAAAATAGCTAATTAAATAAAGCAGATTCGTAAAAAAATAAGCCAATTTTTAAAATAACTCTTTCACAAGGGACTTTTTAGTCATTTCTTAATAAAAAAGTATATGAAAGCGCTTGTTTTATGCCAAAAAAAGGCTATACTAGAAAATGTAAGTAGGCAATCGCTTACATGATGTTAATTGGATTTGGAAAGGGATGTTTTATAATGGCCAAAGCTGTTGACTTTGCAAAGATTAAAGCCGATGAAGGCGCTGCATACGCAAAGCCTGTTCAAATTCTTGATAATGATGGGAACGTTGTTAACAAGGACTTAATGGCTAATTTCACTGATGACCAATTAGTAGACTTAATGAAGAAAATGGTTTGGGAACGTGCACTGCACGAACAAACCATGAGTTTCTCACAACAAGGTCGTTTGGGCTTCTACGCTCCAACCTGGGGTGAGGAAGCTTCCGAAATGGGTACGGCATCAGCATTCAAGAAGCAGGACTTCCTTTGCCCTGCATACCGTGACTTACCACAATTAATTCAACACGGTGCTACTGTTGCTCAAATGTACCTGTGGTCCAAGGGTCACCTCAAGGGTAACCTGTTCGAAGCTCGTGCCCTTCGTCCACAAATCATTATCGGTGCTCAGATGGTTGAAATGGCCGGTGCTGCACTTGGTATCAAGAAGAATGGCGAAAAGGATGCCGTTGCTTATGCCTACACTGGTGAAGGTGGTTCTTCACAGGGTGACACCTACGAAGGTATGAACTTCGCCGGTGCCTTCCAAGCACCTGCCGTATTCATCATCCAGAACAACGGTTGGGCAATTTCTTACCCACGTAAGCTTCAAACCGCAGCACAAACCATTGCTCAAAAGGGTGTTGCTGCTGGTATCCCAGGCGTTCAAGTCGATGGGATGGATGTACTGGCATGTTACGAAGTTGCTAAGGAAGCACGTGAATTCGCTGCTGCCGGCAACGGTCCAGTTCTGATTGAAACCTTAACTTACCGGTTCGGTGCCCACAGTTCTGCTGGTGACGACCCTAGTCGGTACCGTACCAAGGAAGAAGAAAAGCCTTGGTTCGACAAGGACCCACTGATTCGGCTTCGTAAGTACTTAACTAAGAAGGGCCTCTGGTCTGAAGACGAAGAAAAGAAGTACGCCGATGAATGCAAGGACGACTTCAAGAAGGCTATCAAGGAAGCTGACTCTGTTGAACCAGAAAAGGTTTCTGACATGCTGAAGCGGACCTTCGAAGTACCAACCCCAGATATTAAGGAACAAATCAAAGAGTACGAAGCAAAGGAGTCGAAGTAATCATGGCTAAAAAGACTTATATCAAAGCTATTACTGAAGGTATTGACATTGCTTTGGCTGAAGATCCAAAGACATTGGTCTTCGGTGAAGATGTTGGTAAGAACGGTGGTGTCTTCCGTGCTACTAATGGCTTACAAACGAAGTATGGTAAAGATCGTGTATTCAGTACCCCACTTGCTGAATCAGGTATTTTAGGGATGTCAATTGGTCTGGCTGCCACTGGCTGGCGTCCAGTTCCAGAAATCCAGTTCATGGGCTTCACTTTTGAAGCTATGGACTCCATTGCCGGACAGATGTCACGTGTTCGTTTCCAATACAACGGTACTAAGAACATGCCAATCACTATCCGTACTCCTTACGGTGGTGGTACGCACACTGCTGAACTTCACGGGGACGACCTCGAAAACTTCTTCGTTGGTATCCCAGGACTCCGGGTTGTTACCCCAAGTTCTGCTTACGATGCCAAGGGTCTGGTAATTTCTGCTATTGAAAACAACGACCCAGTTCTGTTCCTTGAAAACCTTCGTCTCTATCGTTCTGTTAAGGGCGAAGTTCCTGACGACAAGTACACTGTTCCGTTGGACAAGGCTAATGTTGTTCAAGAAGGGAACGACGTTACGATCGTTACCTACGGTGGAATGGTTCCAGAAGCTGTTAAGGCCGCTAAGAAGCTGGCTAAGGACAACATTTCCGCTGAAGTTATCGACCTTCGTTCACTCTACCCACTTGACACTGACACCATCTTTGAATCTATCAAGAAGACTCACCACGTTGTAATCGTTCAAGAGTCACAAAAGATGGCCGGTGTTGGTGCCCAAGTTGCTTCTGCAATTTCTGAAGGTGCCATCATGTACCTGGATGCTCCAATTACCCGGGTTGCCGCACCTAACTCTGTCTACCCATTCCCAATGGCAGAAGACGTATGGCTTCCACGTGCTAAGGAAGTTGAAGACGCAGCTCGTCAAGTAGTTAACTATTAATCACAGCCAATTCGCTACGATTAATTAGAAAGGAAGTTAAATAATATGGCTTACAAGTTCAGACTACCTGAAATGGGTGAAGGCCTTACTGAAGGTGACATCGCTTCATTCCTTGTTAAGGAAGGCGACCAAATCAAGGCCGATGATCCATTAGTAGAAATTCAAACTGATAAATCAACCACTCAATTAGTATCACCAGTTGATGGGACCGTTACTAAGCTTGATGCTAAGGAAGACGATCACGTTGAAAAAGGTGATGACCTGGTTGAAATCGACGACGGCAAGGATGGTGTAAGCACCAACGTTGAAGCCGATGATGACGCTGATGCTGGTGATGACTCTGCCGATGAAGCACCTGCTGAAGAAGAATCCTCTGCTCCAGCTGAAAGTGCTGCTCCAGCAAAGCCAGCTGCTCCTGCCAAGGGTGGCGTTGCTCCATTAGCAGAACCAAACAAGCTGGTTATGGCTATGCCATCAGTTCGTCAATACGCCCGTGACAAGGGTGTTGACATCTCCTTAGTACAACCAAGTGGTAACCACGGTCAAGTTCTGAAGGAAGATATCGACAACTTCAACGGTGCTGCTGCTAGTGCTCCAGCTGCTTCTGCTGAAACTGCTGCCGCTGCACCAAAGGCAGGTAACACGATCACACCTTACACCGGTGCTGGTGAAGATGCTGAAACTCGTGAACCATTGTCCAACATGCGGAAGATCATTGCTAAGAACATGCGTGACTCCGTTGACATTAGTCCAATGGTTACTGTCTTCGCAAATGCCGAAGTATCTAAGCTGATGGCTAACCGGAAGAAGTACAAGCCAGTTGCTGCTGAACAAGGTATTCACTTGACCTTCCTGCCTTACGTTGTTAAGGCCCTCATCGCCATGATGAAGAAGTACCCAGAATTCAACAGTTCAATTGATGACAGTACTCACGAATTAGTTCAAAAGCACTACTACAACATTGGTATTGCTACAAGCACTGATCACGGTCTGTACAACCCTAACATCAAGAACGCTGACTCCAAGAGTATGTTCGAAATCGCTAAGGAAATCTCCGACAACGCACAAGCTGCCGAAGATAACAAGCTTAGCCCAGACAGCATGGCTCATGGTTGCATGACCATCTCCAACATTGGTTCAATGCGTGGTGGCTGGTTCACGCCAATCATCAACCAACCAGAAGTTGCTATTCTTGGGATGGGTACCATTGCTACTGAACCAGTTGTTAATGACGAAGGCGAAATCGTTGTTGGTCACAACATGAAGCTGTCATTGACTGTTGATCACCGTCTGATTGATGGTGCCTTAGCTACTGAAGCTTTGAACTACCTGAAGAAGCTTCTTGAAGATCCTGAATTGTTAATGATGGAGGGCTAATTAAATATGGCTGATGTTGAAAAGAAAGATACGGTTATTGTCGGAGGGGGCCCTGGTGGCTACGTTGCCGCCATTCGGGCTTCCGAATTAGGACAAAAAGTTACCCTGATTGAAAAGGGTGACCCAGGTTTAGGTGGTGTCTGCCTGAACGTTGGTTGTGTGCCTTCTAAGGCCTTGATTGCGGCTGGTCACCGGCTTCGTGAAGCCCGTGATGCCTCAACCTATGGAATTTCTAAGACCGATGCAACGATTGACTTCAAGAAGACCCAAGACTGGAAGCAGCACAAGGTTGTTGACCGGATGACCCGTGGTGTCAAGATGCTGCTCAAGAAGCACAAGGTTGAAATTATCGAAGGGGTTGCCATGATGGACAACGACCACCAACTTCGTGTTATGAAGTCTGGTCCAAAGCAATTCATGGACTTCGATGGTGGTACTAAGATCACCTGGAACAACCTGATCTTGGCTACTGGTTCACGTCCAGTCGAGATTCCTAACTTCAAGTTTGAAGGTCGGGTTATTGACTCTACTGGTGGCTTGAACCTGCCAGAGATCCCAAAGGAATTTGTTGTTATCGGTGGTGGTTACATCGGGACTGAATTGGCTGGTGCTTATGCCGACCTTGGTTCACACGTAACGATCATTGAAGGTACCAACAGTATCCTTGGTGGCTTCGACAAGGACATGGTTAGCGTCGTTGTCAAGAACCTGAAGAAGAAGGGCATTGACATCATCACTAACGCCATGGCTAAGAATTCTACTCAAGATGATTCTTCTGTCACGGTTACCTACGAAGTTGATGGTAAGGAACACAGCATTAAGGCAGATTACTGCATGGTTTCTGTTGGTCGGAAGCCAAACACTGATAACTTTGCCCTCGATATGACGAGTGTTAAGCTCAATGATCACCATCAAGTGATCGTTGATAAGCAGGGTCGGACTAATGTGCCAGGTATCTGGGCAATTGGTGATATTGTTCCAGGTCCTGCCCTGGCTCACAAGGCCTTCTTTGAAGGTAAGACCGCTGCTGGAGCGATTGCCGGAAAGAACACCGCCAATGACTGGGTAGGTGTACCCGCTGTCTGCTTCGCTGATCCTGAACTAGCTCAAGTCGGGATGACTGCTGACGAAGCTAAGGAGAAGGGCATCGAAGTTGCTACCGCTAAGTTCCCATTTGCTGGTAACGCTCGTGCGGTATCACTCGATCAACCAGAAGGGTTCGTACGCTTCACCTACACTAAGGACAAGAAGAACGTCGTTGGTGCCGAAGTTGTTGGACCAGAAGCAAGTACGCTGGCTGGTGAATTGTCATTAATCGTTAACTGCGGTATGAATGTTGAGGATGTTTCCTTAACCATTCACCCACACCCAACCCTTAATGAACCAATTCAAGAAGCCGCCGATGTTGCAATGGGCTTCCCAACTCACATTTAATTAAGTTACCAACATCTTAATCAAATCCGAAATGCGTTGTCGTAATTGACAACGCATTTTTGGTTTTTAAATAAACGTTTGGCAGGGAAGAATTGTATAATAAGAATAAAGCTATTTGAGGAGTGATCAACATGCAAAGCCAAAATTACTCTTACCCATTAAACCCGAGCTGGTCAACTGCCGAGATGGAGACGGTGATTGCAATGCTGCGGGCAGTCGAGGATGCCTACGAGGTGGGAATCAATCGAGAAGAACTGCTGAAACGTTACCGGGCTTTCAAACAGATCGTTAATTCCAAAGCGGAAGAGAAGCAGATCGGTCGGGACTTCGAACGTGAATCCGGTTATGTTCTCTACCGAGTGGTTAAGCAGGCACAGGGTAGTGACGCCCGGATAATCAAGATGGCTGGCGATCAATAATGCTAGAAGAGATTGACTCACAAGTACAAAAACTATTACGCACTGTCAATCAACGGGCCTTACAACACCTGGACGGCTCCTCCTATCAGGTGGACACCAAGAGCAGCTACAGCGACCTGGTAACGACAATTGACCGCCAGAATGAGCAAGAACTTGATCGTCGGCTCCGGGAGATCGACCCGGGCTGCCGGATCCTGAGCGAGGAAGGCTTTGGAGACCAGCAGCTTACTGATTTGAGGGGTCACGTTTGGATTGTCGATCCCTTGGATGGGACCCTCAATTTCGTTAAGCAGCATGACCACTTTGGCATCATGCTGGCCCTGTATATTGATGGTAAGCCAACCCTGGCCTACATCATGGACGCCGTTAATCAAGATCTCTACCATGGGGGCAACGGCTGGGGCGTCTTCAAGAACGACCAGCGCCTGGCTACTCCCGCTGACACCAGTCTTCACGACAGTCTGATTGCTATTGGTCGTTCGCTGGTTCTAGACAATGTTGCTAACCTTCCTGAGGTGGCCCGGCATGCCAGTGGCCTCCGGATGTACGGCAGTGCGGCGATGGAGATGATCGGGGTGCTGACCGGTGAATTGGGAGCCTACATTTCATACCTGCGGCCATGGGACCTCGCTCCGGGCCGGGTGTTAGCGGAAGAATTAGGATTGACGGTTAAATCAATTGACGATGATGGAATAAGTGTGCTATCATCTAATTTTGTATTAGTAGCAACAAAGCGAGCGAGCCAGGACATCCTGCGTCTCACTGACTAGTTGTCGAAGCTGTGACCCAATTGTCACAGTTTTTTTATGAAATCAGTCTCGAACCAGTGTATACTAGTTAAGATGAACAGATTGAAACGAAAGGAAGAATTACGCTTTGAAAACTCGTGAGGACATTCGTAACATTGCGATTATTGCCCACGTTGACCACGGTAAGACTACCCTGGTTAACGAAATGTTGAAGCAATCAGATACTTTACCAGAACACTTCAGCATCCAAGACCGGGCCATGGATACTAACGCCATTGAACGGGAACGTGGGATCACTATCCTGTCCAAGAACACGGCCGTTAAGTACGGTAAGTACCAAATCAACATCCTGGATACCCCAGGTCACGCTGACTTCGGTGGTGAAGTTGAACGTGTTATGAAGATGGTTGATGGGGTACTCCTGGTTGTTGATGCCTTTGAAGGGACCATGCCACAGACGCGGTTCGTTCTGAAGAAGGCCCTGGAACAACACCTGACACCAATCGTTGTTATCAACAAGGTTGATCGGAAGGGTGCTCGTCCAGAAGAAGTTGTCGACGAAGTATTGGACCTCTTCATCGAATTGGGTGCGGACGAAGATCAACTGGACTTCCCAGTTGTTTACACTTCTGCTATGAACGGGACTTCCAGTTACGATTCTGACATTTCTACTCAGGAACACACGATGAAGCCACTGTTTGACACCATCGTTAAGACGATCCCAGCTCCAGTTGACAACTCTGACGAACCACTGCAGTTCCAAGTTGCTATCCTGGATTACAACGACTTCGTTGGTCGTATCGGTATCGGTCGGGTCTTCCGTGGTAAGATCAAGGTCGGTGACAATGTTACCCTGATGAAGCTTGACGGGACCAAGAAGAACTTCCGGGTTACTAAGCTGTTCGGTTTCTTCGGTCTGAAGCGGTTGGAAATCAAGGAAGCCAAGGCTGGTGACTTGATCGCCGTTTCCGGGATGGAAGACATCAACGTTGGTGAAACGGTTACTGACCCAGACCACCCAGAAGCATTAACACCACTGCGGATTGATCCACCGACGTTGCGGATGACTTTCCGGACCAACGATTCACCATTTGCTGGTCGGGAAGGTAAGTTCGTGACTGCCCGTCAATTGGAAGACCGTCTGAAGCGTGAAATGCAGACTGATGTTTCCCTTAAGGTTGACGACACGGATGACCCAGGTGCTTGGACCGTTTCTGGTCGTGGTGAATTACACCTGTCTATCCTGATCGAAACTCTGCGGCGTGAAGGATACGAATTGTCCGTATCTCGTCCAGAAGTTATCTACCGGGAAATCGATGGTACGATGTGCGAACCATTCGAAGAGGTTCAAATCGATACGCCAGATGAATACACTGGTGCCGTTATCGACAGCCTTTCTAAGCGGAAGGGTGAAATGAAGAACATGGAACCTGGTGAAAATGGCCAGACTCGTCTGATCTTCCTTGCCCCATCACGTGGTTTGATTGGTTACTCCACTGAATTCATGACGCAAACTCGTGGTTACGGGATCATGAGCCACACCTTCGAAAAGTACGCTCCAGTTATCAAGAACTGGAACCCAGGCCGTCAAAAGGGTACGCTGGTTTCCATGAACGCTGGTAAGGCTACTACCTACGCTATGATGGGTATCGAAAGTCGTGGTCAACTGTTGATCGACCCAGGTACGGAAGTTTACGAAGGAATGATCGTTGGTGAAAACAGTCGTGAAAACGACATCACTGTTAACATCACCAAGGGTAAGAACCTGACCAACGTCCGTGCTGCTGGTTCTGATGAAATGGCCCACATCAAGACCCCAACGCACCTGTCTCTTGAAGAATCCCTTGAATTCTTGAACGAAGACGAATACTGTGAAGTTACGCCAGAAAACATCCGGCTGCGTAAGAAGATCCTGAACACGAATGCTCGTGAAAAGGAAGCTAAGCGCCGTCGTGCAGCTACGCGTAAGTAATAAATAAGTTTAAGAAAACCCGAAAGGCACTATGATGCTTTTCGGGTTTTTCGTTATGATGCTATAATGAAAAGGATACTTTAATTTGAGCGGGTGTACTATGTGAAAAAGATTAAGCTCCGGCCCCGTCGTGGACTGGCAACAACAATTAAACAGAATTTTCATTTTTGGGACTATTATCTGATGGTTCCGTACCTTATCCTGTGCTTGATCGGGATCGTGATGGTTTATTCTTCAAGTGCAGCGATTCAGATGCAGAACGGGGGCACGCCGCAGGGATATTTACTCAAGCAGAGTATTTACGTTATCCTGGGGATTGCCGTTCTTATTTTCTGCGCCAATTATCCCTTGGAGCGTTACCGAAGACCGCGTTTTCTTGAATATTCCACAATTATCATGGGAATATTACTGATGGTAGTTCTTGTCCTCGGGAAGGCAGTTAACGGGGCAAAAGGATGGCTTAACTTGGGGCCGATTAACATTCAGCCCGTAGAATTTTGTAAGCTGTACTTTATCCTATACCTAGCAGACCGGATGGCACGGGCACGGCAGAAGGGTGAGCATTTCCTGCTTTCTAAAAAGTCGCATGGGTCAATGCTTCTTGCCGCCTTTTATCTGTTCTTGATCTTTATTCAGCCAGATACAGGGGGATTTGCGATTAACTTCAGCATCATTATGGTGATGGTTCTTGCCTGTGATATTCGCTGGGGAAAGGCGATTACCGCCGTTATTGTCTTTCCGTTGGGCCTATACTTTGGCTTGCAACTGGCGATCATTAACGGTTGGCTGCACGGTGGCTACCGGATCCAGCGTTTCATTGCCTTCATGAATCCGTTTGGTAACGCAAGCGGGTCCGGAAGCCAGCTGGTTAACTCCTATTATGCTATCAGTAACGGGGGAATCTTTGGGGTTGGCCTAGGAAATAGTGTCCAGAAGATGGGGTACCTTCCTGAACCCAACACCGACTTTATCATGGCGATTACCAGTGAGGAACTCGGCCTGGTCGGGGTGACCATCATCCTGGTCCTCCTACTGGTTTTGATCTGCCGGATGATCCAGCTGGGGGTCAAGAGTGCTTCGCTGTATCAAACCCTGATTTGCTATGGATCAGCCACCTTCTTTACGATTGAAACCTTCTTTAACATCGGTGGGGTCCTAGGTCTGCTCCCGATTACGGGGGTGACCTTCCCATTCATCAGTTATGGTGGTTCAAGTATGCTGGTGCTCTCGGCGACGGTGGGCATCATCATCAACATTAGTATTCGGCAGAATAAGGCCCAACTTCAAGTAGGGGAGCCATTCTTGCCTACAGACTAGTAAGGATATGATAAGATGTTTAAGCTAACTGATCGGCGGGCCCTGGTGGTGTACATTAACGGGAACCGCGTTGTGCGGACGCTGCGCCACTATGGAATTGTGCGCTATGTTTCCCGGCGGATGCACTACGTTATTCTATACGTAAACCAGGACCAGATTGACCAACTGAAGACGAAGATCAGTCACCTGCGGGCAGTGCGGGCGGTTGAAGAATCGGCGCGGCCCGACCTTGATCCGACCCTGACGGACCTGGAGATGACTGGCTTGTATAAAATACATGATGAGGATGATAAGTAATGAGAGTAGTATCTGGTGAGTTTCGTGGTCGTAAGCTGAGCGCGGTACCCGGCATGGCGACGCGTCCGACAACCGATAAGGTAAAGGAGGCCCTCTTTAACATTATCGGGCCGTACTTTGATGGTGGTCAAAGCCTGGACCTGTTTGCTGGTAGTGGTGGACTCAGTATTGAGGGGGTTTCCCGCGGAATTGAACACGCCGTCTTGATTGACCGGCAGTACCAAGCGATTAAGACAATCCGGCGCAATATCGATGTGACTAAGCACCCGGAACGCTTCACGGTTTACAAGATGGATGCCCGCAAGGCCCTGGGGATGCTGGGGAAAAAGCAGGCGCATTTTGACATGGTTTACCTCGATCCACCATATGCCAAGCAGCAGATTTTGAAGGACCTTGATCAAATGGTTCAGGATGACCTGCTTAATGATGGCGCGGTAATTGTTGCCGAGACCAATGAGGCCGCTAATTTACCGACAGAGGACCTGCCAAACTTTACGTTTATTCGCCGGCAGACCTATGGTATAACAGTACTAACCATTTACCGTTTTCGAAAGGAGTAGTTTGTTGTTATGAAAGTTGCTGTATTTCCCGGGAGTTTTGATCCCCTGACCTTGGGACACCTCGACCTGATTAAGCGGGGGAGTGCCCTCTTCGACCAGCTGGCAGTTGCGGTGATGACGAATACCAGCAAGAAGCCACTGTTTTCCGTTGAGGAACGGATTCAACAAATCAAGGAGGCTACGGCCGGCCTGGACAACGTTTCCGTAATTACGGCGTCCGGTCTAACCGTTGACCTGATGAATCGTATCGGGGCTGATTACCTGATGCGGGGGTTGCGGAATAACGCCGACTTCCAATACGAGCGGGATATTGCCGCTATGAACAATTTCCTGGATGACCAGTGCGAGACCATCTTCTTCCTCGCCAAGCCGGAATACCAGCACCTGTCAAGTAGCCTGCTGAAGGAGGTTACCTCTAACGGGGGTGACATCTCCGCATACCTGCCAGCAAACATCAATGCGGCACTGAAGAAGCGGCTGGAAGAACGTCAATTAATGCGGGTAAAGGAACATAATGAAAAGACAAGATAAACAAGTCCTGCGCTGGATTGGGGTTGTCCTAGCCCTGATTCTCTTCTTGGGTTGGTTCTTGCTTTGGCCACTGAATTCCTACGTTGAAGCGCCAGGGAACGCGACGAACCTACGCTCGTTTGTTCAGGTGAAGGGGCACCCTGATCCAGGGAAGGGCAGTTTCATGATCACATCGGTGGCCTTGCAGCGGGCCCACCCAGCAACCTACCTTGTTGCCAAGGCCGTTCCATATCTGTCGATTGAGAAGGCCGACGATGTTACGGGCGGCCAAAGTGGGGCCACCTTCGACCGGGTCCAGCACTTCTACATGCAGAGCTCGATTAACGAAGCGATTGCGATTGCCTACAAGGCAGCCCACCAGCAGGTTAGCAGACGGTACCTGGGGATCTATGTCCTTCAGGTAGAGCCCAACTCTAAGTTCCGCAAGGCGATTAAGGTGGGGGACACCATTACCAAGGTTGATGGCCGCCACTTCAACACCGCCCAGGGCTTTCAGAAATACATCGGTAAGCAGAAGGTCGGGTCACCCCTGACTGTCACCTATGAGCGGAATGGTCGTCAGCACCAGACTACTCACCGCCTGGTTAAGTTAACCTCGACGCGGGCCGGGATTGGAATCCTCCTGACGAATAATATGAAGGTGAAGACCAAGATACCAGTACGGGTGGATCCCGGTGAGTTGGGTGGTCCGTCCGGTGGCTTAATGTTCACCCTGCAGATCTATGAACAGATCAGTGGCCACGACCTTCAGCGGGGCCGGAAGATTGCTGGTACCGGGACGATCGCTCCTGATGGTAGTGTTGGTGAGATTGGCGGGATCGATAAGAAGATCATCGCCGCCCACCGTGCTGGGGCCACCATCTTCTTCGCTCCATATGTCAAGCCAACCAAGCTGGTATTGAAGTATGAAGAAGGCCACCAGACCAATTATCAACTGGCCAAGAAGACGGCGAAGTGGTACGCACCGGGGATGAAAGTCGTTCCGGTAACCTCGTTCAAGCAGGCCGTTCACTATCTGGAAAAGAATTGATAAATAACTACGGCTTTATAGGCCGAACTGAAAAAGAGCTATGACAAAAGCAACTTTGTCATAGCTCTTTTTTCATGGCAAAATACTGATCTGCCGTATTTATTATATGGGAGGGGAGACCATGGAACGTCTGAAAGAAATTTGGGAAAGCTACCGTTACCAACTATTGATCCTGCTCGCGGTGGTGGGATTAGTTGGTGTGTGGCTGGTGAAGCGACCCGTAGATACACCGAGTCAGACTGACCAGACGATGGCAATGGGTTCGACCAGTAGCGTGACATCAGCAGTATCCTCTTCGGTCGGCGGTAAGGTCTGTGTTGATGTGAAGGGGGCGGTCCGCCATCCGGGAATCTATAAGCTGAAGAATGGCGCCCGGGTGAATGAAGCTGTGGCCGCAGCGGGCGGGATCGTTGACAATGCTGACATGAAGCAGGTCAACCTTGCTAAGCAGCTCGCGGACCAGGAGGTTGTCTATGTGCCGGTGAATGGTGAGACCATGCCGGGAGCCAGTGCAGTCGGTCCTGCTGGGACTGGTAGTGCAGGCGCGACTAGTGAAGCGCCGATTGTTAACCTCAATAAGGCAACCAAGGAGCAGCTGTGTCAGATTACCGGGATCGGGGATAAGAAGGCCGACCTGATCCTTCAGTATCGTGAACAGCATGGGCAGTTTAAGTCAGTGGACGAACTGAAGCAAGTCAGTGGCTTTGGTGATAAGACGGTTGAAAAAATCAAGGATCAGTTGGCGGTCTAGCTTTTGGTTTGGGTGGATTCTTTGCTATACTATATCAGATAAAGGAGTGACAAATTTATGGTAAGAAAGCGAATTGATTGGGATCAGTATTTCATGATTCAGGCAGCTCTGTTGGCCTCGCGCAGCACGTGCAATCGCCTGTCGGTTGGTGCTGTCCTGGTGCGGGATAAGCGGATTATTGCTGGAGGGTACAACGGCTCGGTTTCTGGTGATGAGCACTGTATTGACGCTGGTTGTTACCTGCGGGATGGTCACTGTGTCCGGACCATTCACGCCGAAATGAACGCTATTTTACAATGCGCCAAGTTTGGGATCTCAATGGACGGGGCTAGCTTGTACGTGACTGATTTCCCTTGTCTGCAGTGTACCAAGAGTCTTCTGCAGGCAGGAGTCAAGGAGATTAACTATATTCGCAACTACCACAATGATGATTACGCAATGAAACTGATCAAGCTTAAGAACATCCACCTTCACCAAATCAAGCTTGATGATGATATCTTAGATGAGGTTCGCTTGGGACAGTATATTCGTCCTGAGCAATAAGGCAGATTCGTCATTATTGGATCTTTCCGGCCCTGATTGCGGGGACGGTGACCGTGGCGATCCTTGGACCACAGCCGTTCTGCTGGCTTTTTACTGCCTATCTCCTGTTAAGGGTTTGTTACCTACGGCGGCCGAGCGTGATACTGGCTTGTTGCCTGAGCATAGTAGTTGCTGTCGGGGTGTGTGGTTCGTTTAAGCGGCAGATTAATCGCAAGACCGTCGTTGACCGGCACCCGGTTACCCAAGTGGTTAAGGTGTTGCCTGATGATATCAAGGTTCAAGATGGCTTTGTAACGGCGATTGGAACTGATCGGCAGACCAAGACCCGGGAGGCCCTGGCGTTTAGTGTGCAAGATCCCCAATTACTAGAGCAGTTTCACCACCTTAATCGGCCAACCAACTGGCAGTTGACGGGGATGATCCAGCCAGTGATGCCCGCTACCAATGAAAATGAGTTTGACCTGCGCCGCTACTACCAGCAGCGCCGGGTCTATAATCAGGTTCGCCTCGACCGCCCGCTAGTAGTTAGCGGTGTGGCACGGTGGGGCCTTCGCGACCGGTGCCACTGCTGGCGCTGGCAGTTGAGCAATTATTTCAGTAAGATGCCGGAACCGCTGGCGGGGTACTGTCAGCAGTTGATCATTGGACAGGGGAGTCCGGCTAATGAGCAGCTGATGACCGATGTTAAACGGTTAGGTGTCATCCACCTTTTCTGTATTTCGGGGATGCACGTGGTCCTGCTGATTACGATTCTGCGCTGGCTCGGGGTATACCTGTGGTTAGATCGGGAAGTGGTCGACGGTATTTTGATCCTAGCCTTGCCGTTCTACCTGATTATTGCCGGGGGAGCACCGAGTCTGATTCGGGCAGTGATCATGGCGGAAGCGGGGCTACTCCAGGATATCCTGAAGCTTGACCGCCTGGATAGCTGGGCGATGAGTCTGTTAATTGGCATGGCTTGGGAGCCCGCGGTCCTCCTCAGTCTGGGTGGCCAACTAAGCTACCTACTATCGTTTTTACTTCAGGTGATGGACCGTCAGATCACGGCATTGCGGCAGTGTCTCTTCTTGAGTGCGGCCAGTTTACCGGCGATCCTGAGCTATGTCTTTGAATTTCACTGGCTCAGCCTGGTGATCAGTTATCCCATGATCCCCCTGTTTTCGTTTATCCTCTTTCCATTGGTCTTGGTCAGTGCAGGAACCTACTGGCTGGTGCCGATGGTCGGGGAGCTGGTAAACCAATTTCTCCTGCTCTTTCAACGACTGGTGGGGCTGGTTGCCCAACTACCGGGTGAAGTCGTCTTCGGTAAGCCGCCCTTCTGGATGGCAACGGTGTTGTTTCTCTTGACGCTTTGGTGCATCAGTAACTATCGAAATGCACGACGGTGGTCAGTACTGGTTTTGGCATACTTTGCTTGCTTCCTAGTGATTCGCCTGCCCCTTAACGGTGAGGTAGCCTTTGTGGATATCGGTCAGGGGGACTGTATCATTATCCGGGAGCCCCTTAACCGACGGGTGATGATGATTGATACCGGTGGTAAGCTGAATTTTGGGCGGCGCCAACCCGTACGTACGCGTGATACCGCTACCCGGACCAGTATCAATTATTTGAAGAGTCAGGGAATTGACCATATTGATACCATCTACCTCAGTCACCGGGATGCCGACCACATCGGCTACCTGCCAACGGTTCTTCAGAACATGCGGGTTAAACGAGTGGCGGTTCCGGCGGGAATGGAGAAACAGCCGGTGTTGACCCGAAAGGTGGGGACGGTCAATCAACCGCAGATTATCCCCGTCACGGACCAGCACCCCAATATTGACCCGAATCTGAAGATCCTCCACCCGTTTGCGCCCGGTGAGGCGAAGAATGAGGATTCCATGGTGCTGACGGGGCGTTTTGGTGGGAAGCAATTTGTCTTTACGGGCGACCTAGACCGGGCTGGTGAGCGCGCAGTCCTTGAGCACTATCCGGGACTACACGCCGATGTTTTGAAGCTGGGACACCACGGCGGTCGTACCGCTAGCGACGAACGTTTCTTAGATCGATTGCACCCACAATGGGGAATCATCTCAGCGGGGCGCTTCAATCGTTACCATCACCCCAATGATGAGGTGGTGACGAGCTTGCGCCAGCGCCAGATTAGGATTCTTTCAACCCAGCAATACGGGATGATCAGATATGTATATACACGGCAGCACGGTCTTTGGCAGACTACACTTAAAGGAGAAGAACTGAAATGGACATTACCGAATTGTCTCAACAATTAAAGAAAGCAAGCCCGGCCCCCATTTACCTGGTGTTAGGGACGCAGCAAGCCTTGCAGCAGCAGGCCCTTGACCAGTTTCTGGACCTGATCCCATCAGCTGAGCAGGTGATGAACGTTGGGCGTTACGACATGGAGACCACCCCAGTTGCGACGGCCTTAGACGATGCCATGTCAGCTCCGTTCTTTGGTGAGCGACGGCTAGTGGTAATCAACAAGCCATGCTTCCTCACCGGGGAGAAGAAGCGGGGAAAGGTCGAGCATGACCTGGACTCGTTTAAGCGTTACCTGAGCCATCCCGAGATGACCACGATTCTGGTTATTCTGGCCCCATATGAGAAGCTTGATGGCCGGAAGGGAATCGTGAAGGAGCTCAAGAAGGCCGCCGTAACGGTCAGCGCAGCGCCACTGAATGAACAGCAGGCCCGCCAACAGATTGTGGGTCGACTGATGACGGCAGGTTTCCAGATCGATCAGGCCGCAGTCGATGAGCTGGTCCGGCGCACCAATGCCGACTATGGCCTGATGATCGCTAACCTTGCCAAGCTGAAGATCCTGGCTTACAAGGATAAGCACATCACACAGCAACAGGTGGCCGCGTTGGTTCCGCAGTCCCTTGATGAAAACGTCTTTGACCTAGTGACGGCAGTCCTGCGGCATGACCAGGTCAAATCCCTGAGCCTCTATCGGCAACTCCTGGCTGGTCAACAGCAGCCCCTGCGGATCAATGCCGTGCTGGTGGGACAGTTCCGGCTGTTGATCCAGTTGAAGGTACTGAGTGCCCGCGGCCTTAGCCAGGGGAACCTAGCTAAGCAGCTGAATGTCCATCCGTACCGGGTCAAACTAGGTTTGCGGACGGCCCGGAACTTCTCCTTGCTGGCGCTGGAGAATGCTTATCTGGGGTTGGTCCGGATCGAACGGGCCCTTAAGACGACTCAGCGCGATCCAGCCCTTCTTTTCCAGCTCTTCATGCTTCAGTATGCTCACCAGGCACGAGTAGCCAAATAAAAACAGCAGCAACTGCGAACGTTGTATTCACAGTTGCTGCTGTTTGCGTTTAAACTAAAAAACAGGCAATCAAAACGATTGCCTGTTACCGTTATCGGTCATTACTTGTTGTAACGAGCTGATAAACGTGACTTGTCACGTGCAGCCT
>DBOT01000008.1:0-4160 GCA_002299975.1 Lactobacillaceae bacterium UBA639 | reverse complement strand
GCACGGTCAATTGCTGAGATAGCATCCTTGTATAACTTTTCAAGGTCATCTTCACCAGCAAGCTTTGCCTTGTCGAACTTCTTGATAGCAGTCCGCATGTGGCTTAATTGAGAAGCGTTCTTGGCTTCAGCCTTGGCACTAGTTTTAACACGCTTAATTGCTGACTTAATAATTGGCATGAGTTTCACCTCCATTACCCGGTTATTCAGTTGACCAGAATTTTCAACGTTTTTCATTATACAAAAGACTGGCGGGCAATGCAATAGTTTCGCCGGCATTAAGAGGGGATTTTGTGGAACGCTTGCAAGCGAGACGATAATCGGTTATAGTGTTAAAGGTTAATCAACCATTGCCTCTTCTCAGTTTAGCGATCCTCACCGACGTTATACTTAGAACTAGGCGCATCAATATATTTGAAAGGTGGGAAAATAGCATGGCTATTTCAAAAGAACGTAAGGATCAAATTATCAAGCAATTCGCAACTCACGAAGGTGACACTGGTTCAACCCAAGTTCAAGTTGCTGTCTTAACTGCTGACATCAACGAATTGAACGAACACCTTCGGACTCACAAGCACGATTACCACTCACAACGTGGTTTGATGAAGAAGATTGGTCACCGTCGTAACCTTTTGGCTTACCTTCGTCGGACTGACCTTCCTGCTTACCGTGAATTGATCAAGGAATTGGGTCTTCGTCGTTAATATCATTGCTATTCAGCGTTTCAGCTCTTTATGGAGCTGGAGCGCTTTTTTTGTTGATCAATCTAACCGGTTTGGTTCCAATGCTAACTTTGATTGTGGTAAGATATGAATAGCTAATCCTGAACGAAATTAAAAATCTTGCCGTTACTTGAAACGGTAGACAGTTCAAAACTAAATAAAAGGAGATTACTTAATGAGTAATAGCATTAAGATCATTCCGTTTGGCGGTGTCCGCGAAAACGGAAAAAATATGTACGCAGTTGAAGTTGATAAGCAGATCTTTATCCTGGATACCGGACTGAAGTACCCCGAAAACGAACTGATGGGGATCGACGTGGTGATTCCGGACTGGGAATACCTCCGCGAACACAAAGACCGGATTGTTGGGGTCTTCTTGACTCACGGTCATGCTGATTCCATCGGGGCCCTGCCATACTTCTTGATGGACTTTAACGTTCCGGTGTTTGGGAGTGAAATGACGATTGCCCTGGCTAAGTTGGCCGTGAAAGGGCACAAGGAAGTCAAGAAGTTCAATGACTTCCACGTTGTTGACGCCGCTACGGCAATCGACTTTAATGATGTGACGGTTTCCTTCTTCCAGACCACTCACACGATTCCGGAAACGTTAGGGGTCGTCATTGAAACTAGTGCCGGTAACATTGTTTACACCGGGGACTTTAAGTTTGACCAGACCGCTACCAAGGGTTACCAGACTGACCTGGCACGCCTGGCCGAGATTGGTTCCCAAGGTGTCTTGGCCCTGCTGAGTGACTCTGCGGGGGCCGGCATCACCGGAATCTCTGCCCGGGAGAAGGATATTGGTGAATACATCAAGGAAACCTTCAAGTACCAGAATGGTCGGATCATCGTCGCCAGCGTGGCTTCTAACATCATGCGGGTCCAACAGATCATCAACGCGGCAGTGGCTGTCGACCGTAAGCTGGTGCTGTCTGGTAAGGACATTGAACAGATCATCAACACCGCGATGAACCTTGGTAAGTTGAAGCTCCCTAAGGGCCTGCTGATCAGCATGAAGGAAGCTGACAAGTTGGAGCCAAACCAGGTAGTTATCCTGGAAACGGGGAAGATGGGTGAACCAATCAAGTCCCTGCAACAGATTGCCGGTGGCGATAACCCGAAGCTCCACCTGACCGATACTGACCTGGTCTTTGTTACCACGACGCCATCCTACGCTCAAGAGACGGAGGTCCAAAAGACCAAGGACATGATCTACCGGACCGGGGCCGAGGTTAAGTTCATCTCTGACGATCTTAATCCATCTGGTCATGCTAACCAGAATGATGAACAGCTGATGCTTAACTTCATGAAACCGCAATACTTCATTCCAATTCAGGGTGAATACCGCCTGCTTGACCGGCACGCTGAGTTGGCTGAGGAGGTTGGGATTCCGGCTGACCACATCTTCATTGCTAACAAGGGTGATGTTCTTACCTATAAGAATGGCGAGTTCCATGTTGGTGACCACATTGATGTTGGTAACACCATGATTGATGGGACCGGAATCGGTGACATTGGTAACATTGTTCTTCGTGACCGGCGGGTTCTGTCCGAAGACGGGATCTTCGTCGTAGTTGCCACCATTGACCGGAAGAAGAAGAAGATCGTGGCCCGGCCACAGATTACCTCACGCGGTTTTGTCTTTGTTAAGACTAACCGGCAGCTGATGAAGCAGAGTGCTGACCTGGTTGAAAAGGTCGTCCAGGAAAACCTTGACCAGAAGGAATTTGACTGGAGCCACTTGAAGCAGGATGTTCGTGAGAAACTGAATCGCTTCCTCTTTGACCAGACCAAGCGCCACCCCGTTATTCTGCCAGTGATCATGGAGATCAACCAGCACGCTAAGCGGAAGAACAAGAGCAAGGGTGAGGCCAACAAGAAGGGTAACAACCAAAACAATAATCAAAAGGAAAAACAACCGAACCATCATCGTGGTGGCCGGGGCCGTGGTCGTAAGCACGAAAAGCAAAACGCCAAGGCTAAGAAATAAGTCGACCAAAGAGGTGCTCAATGTGGGCACTTCTTTGTGTATGGGGGGATAGATAATGAATCAAGGACAAACAAAACGTTACCGGCAGGCAGAACAGCTCATTAAGCAGGAAAAGTGGGGTCCGGCCGGTGACATCCTTGATGCTCTGGTTGAGGAGACCGCTGATCCGGCGGCAACTCGGCAACTGGTGCGGGTCCTTTATAAGGATCACCAATACGTCCAGGCCCTCAGCAATGTTTTGGATGAGCCCACACTGTTTTATCAGGATGAGTCCTCAGCAAGCTTGGCGGTGAAGATTCTGGTACAAAACCAGCGCTTCATGTTGGCCCGTCTCTTTGTTGCTAACGCCCCTAAGGAGTGGCAGACAGATCTGGTCAAGATGATTCAGACGGGTGAACAGGCCGCACAAACCAAGTACCACCAGACTATTCAGCAGCGGTTGAAGACCTTCTACCATCTTGGGGATGGCAGCCTGATGGAACAGCGGCAACGTTTAGAGGAGGCTTACGCGCTTCCCTTGGAGAGTTTCATCTTGGGAACGCGGTTTGTCCTTCGTGATCCCTTTGTTCACTACCTAATTAAGGCTGATATCATTGAGAGCCTACGTAAGCTCAAAGTCGATACACAGTTGGATTACCTCTGGATTGACAATCAGGAGTACCAGGTAAACCCCGCTAAGTTACCTGCCCAGAATGATGTTTCAGCGGTTAAGGCCGTTCGACAGATAATTAAGGATCAGTTGGGGAACCAGGATGCAATTAATTTCCAGATGGCCAACCAGCAATTTGACCTCCAGTTGATGTTTCTCTTTCCCCGGGCAACGAACGTGATCACGGATCCCACGGAATGGGCAGATTTCTTATTGGCAACCCTGAATGGGCATGAAATCAATGATGACACGGCTGTAGGAAGGTGGCAGCGGCGCTTGATGACGCTGATTTCAACCCTAGCTCAGGCGGGAAAATGAAGTTTTTCTAATTTAGACGAAAAACATCGGCAAATTTATTTACAAACGAGGGGATAGTTGATATTATATTTAAGAATTCTTCTTCAAGCCGTTGACATAAAGCTTTCAATTGGCGAAAAGAAGTAGTACAATATTCCCAAGGGTGTGTCAGTTGTTTTTCTGAAATAACTGACATTATACTTGTAAATTAACAGGAGGTTTTCATTAATGGCTGAAAAAGAACATTATGAACGTACAAAGCCCCATGTAAACATTGGTACTATTGGCCACGTTGACCATGGGAAGACTACTTTAACTGCTGCTATCACCAAGGTACTGGCAGCTAAGGGTCTGGCAAAGGAAGAAGACTACGCTGATATCGATGCCGCTCCAGAAGAAAAGGAACGTGGTATCACTATCAACACTGCCCACGTTGAATACGAAACTGAAAAGCGTCACTACGCACACATCGATGCGCCAGGTCACGCCGACTACGTTAAGAA
>DBOT01000047.1 GCA_002299975.1 Lactobacillaceae bacterium UBA639 | reverse complement strand
GGTTCTATGATATTCGGTAAGGATAAGATGATTTCTTATCTTTACCGTTTTTTGTTACTTGCTGTACCATTGATTTAAAAATAAAAAAGACAACTGTCTTAAGTTATCCCCATAACCACTCAGTTGTCTTAGAAAGGATATATTCCTCATGACTAATGATATCAATTTTTGGACTGGAATCAAGGATCCTTACTTAAAACCTGACAAACCATTTTTAACTGAGGATAAAGAGCTAAAGATCATCCATTTAATTCAGTCTTATCCCATGCACTGTCCGCTTTGCGGCCAGTTGATGCGTCGCAATGGCTTCCGTAAGCGGCCCGTAACGATCAAAATCCTTACATTGGCTGGGAAACCAGCTGTCTTAAAAATCAAGAAACAACAGTATCTCTGTCCACCATCGCCCCAATGCCCCAAGCGAGTTACCAAGGTTGCCGAGGTCCAAGGAGTTAACTTTGCCTGTCGAATTGCGAATGTCGTTAAATACCATATTGTACAGGAACTCAGTGAGAATGAATCAATGCGGACGATTGCTAGTCATCACAATGTTTCTACTAACACCGTTGAGCGTCAGCTCGAGGGCCTCGAAGATACCTTTAAGACTAATCCTCACTGGTTACCGGCAACCATCGCTTTTGATGACTTTAAATCCGGTAAGTTCGCCCAAAGTAAGATGAGTATGATCTTAATGAATCCACAGAACCATCGTACTATTGACATCATTCAGTCTCGTAATTCGCGTTTCATGCGTAATTACTTTCTTTCTCACTACTCTAAAAAGGCTCGCTGGTCGGTTAAGATTGTCGTTGTCGATCTGTTTGAACCTTATCGTAACCTAATTCATGACTTATTTCCTCAGGCTATGATTGTAGCTGATCATTTCCACGTTGTTGTCCAGGCTTACCGGGCACTTCAAAGTGCCCGGCTTAAGGTCATGAAAGAATACGGGACCAATACACATGAATACCGCGCTTTAAAGCATTATTGGAAGTTATTAATGGCTAAGGAGGGCCAGCTAGATTACCTGCACTACTATTCACGACGTAATTTTTATCATGCTTGTTTGTCTAATCAAGACGTCGTAGAACGGCTGCTCAACTTCTCTCCAGAACTAAGAGCTGCCTACGAATACTATCAAGATTTAATAGCCGCAATTAGTCACCGTAGTCAGACTTTGTTAGATCAGTTAATTAAGCGGAATAATCTACCAAACATTATGAGACGAGTTAAGCGAACACTCGCCAAGCATCGCCAGGAGATTATTGCCAGCTTTTACACCCGACTAACCAACGGGCCGATCGAAGGCACTAATAATAAAATCAAGATAATCAAACGGACCGCATATGGCTATCGCAACTTCTTCCATTTTCGGATTAGGATTCTTATTTCGTTGAAGAATTCTAATCTCATGATTCGTGAATTACCAAAAAGGAGAACTAGACCAATAGCCAAGGTGGCTTAGTCTAGTTCTCCAAATTCTCTTCATCCTTACCGATTGACAAAGAGCCAAATTCAGCGCTTTTTTATAATTAGCTAACCGGTCAGATTCCTTTAAGCTTCCGCCGTCGTCCTTCTTGAAGGATGTAGATGGCTAAGATTACCAGGATAATACCGAGGATTTCGACCCAGTTCAAAACCAGGTGGAAGAAGATCACACTCAAGATCGAAGTGACGATTGGCTGGAGGGCATCCATGATGCTGACAACGTCTGATGGCGCGTACTTAGTAGCCTCCATCAAAAGACCGAATGGCAGGATCGTTCCGAACAGGACCACCGTGCTGACCGAAGCAACCAGAGTGGTCGAGATCTGTGGCGGATTGACCCAGAACGGCCGGTAGAGATTGAAGAGGATCCCCGCAATCATGGTTCCCCAACCGAGGACAACGATCGGCGGGTTTTTCTCAGCCGCCTTTTGAGGCAGGACCACATAGAATGCCGCCGTGATCCCGGAGCCAATTCCCCAGAGCAGGGAATCAAACGGGATCGCCAGCTTGGTGATGTTCCCACGGGTAATGCTCAGGACCACCCCTAACAGGGCGATGATAAAGGCAATGATGTCACTTCTAAATGGCCGCCGGTGAAGGAAGACAATCCCCCCGAGAACGATGAATAGTGGTGACAGGTACTGAAGAATCGTTGCTGCCGAGGCATTTCCTCGCTGGATTGCATAATAGAAGGTCAGCAGGTTAGCCATTAGGCCGAAGATCGCGTAAGTCACTACTGAAATCGTCGTGGCCCTGGTCTTGAAGACATCAAAGATCCGCTTCCCGTACATAAAAGCACTGATTACTAGTAGGATGACTCCGGTGATAATTGTCCGAACGGAAAGCATCCAGGTAGCTGGGATCGCAAGGTTTTGTGAGATCAACTGGAGGACGGTTCCAGAAATCCCCCACATGGTTGACGCCAATGCCGCGATGCCAATCCCGCGCATGACGTGTCGAGACGAAGTATTATCCATTTTATTCATTCCTTTCTAATTACTCCCCAAGTTTATAAATCGGGATCTTGGGACCCGCGGGCCGCGACTGGTCAGGGTGCTGGTTATTTACTTGCCCCTCGCGGCGATTCTCAAATTGACGCTCGTGTTCATTGATATCGCGCTTGGTTCGTAATCCCTGGTGTGCCCAGCTCTGCAGGATCCGCTCCATGTATTTCAGATTCAGGGCACTGTTCATTACGGCCTGCCGGAGGGCCAGTTCGATCATCGCGGTTGAATAGTTATCCTTATCCAACCAGTCATTAACGATCTGCAATTCCATTGATGACAATGGCCGACCAAACTCGCTCTCTAGCTCAGCGAAGACCTGCTGCCGACTGTTCTGGGTCTCTTCCTCCTGAACCGCCGTTGTCGTCTGGTCTTCTAAAAGCGCCAACTTGTTAAGCAGGGGCGTGAAGTCATAGATAGCATCTTCTTTGCCATCAGGCAGCTTCCGCATCCCCTGCTTCACCAGCTTATTAGTTATCATCTGGTGGAGCTGGTTAAAGACTTGGGTTTCCGATGTTCCGAGGTTCTTAGCGATCACCCGGACATCTGGATTCATCGTTCCCCGGTCCTGATAGGACTTAAATTGCAGGTACAAAACCAATTGGGCCGTTGTTAAGCCAATCTGTTTATAGTGGTGTACCAGCAGATTACTGATCGTCGTTTGCCCCGCGCGGATGTACCGCTGTAAGGGTGTTTCTTCCGTCACAATCCACCATTCCCTTCTTGACAAACTAAGAGAGGAATCATAACCATGGTTACAACTCCTCTACATTTAAGATTACAGGTTATTGATATTTTGAATATAGTGACCACTCTTGAAATTAATCAGGTCGTAGCACAAACTACCCTTGTGGTTGCGGTAGGTAACCTCCCACACCACTTTATCATTGAAGACACCCGGAGCAACCTTCAGAATTTTAGCTGGGTGCCGGGTTGAGGTGACCATCGCACGGACCTGCTGTTCACTGACTCCCGACTGTTGCTTAACCACCCGGATGTTTCCACCGTGCTGCGGGACAATTACCAGGATTGGTTGGTTGTCCTGATTCCGCCCGGCAATCGTATAGTAGGTACTCTCACGATTAAAAATATAAAAGTGGCCTGGACTATGCAGGTGAGCATACTTCTCAGCTAGTGAGATCGTCTGCCGCCGAGCAGCTGCCCGCGGTTGGTTAGCAACCGCATAAACACTCCAACCTAACAGCAGCAGCACCAAGATAGTAAGTAGTATATTTCGAATCGTGCGCAGCGCCGAACCTCGACTCTGCTCCCGCTGCACTTCGCGTCGACTTTGCATGTAATTATTCCCTTCTTACGTCTGACGAACGATTCGTCAACAATCATGTTAATCTTTTTGATTATACCAAAAAATTTAACCTTGCGGATCCTGATGATTCTTTTTTATGAAATTATTTGCCTCTTCCACCAGCTGATCCGTCGGTAAAGCCTTGGTCGGTAGGTCCTTAGGGAAGCTCTTCAAGATGGTATCGCCATAACGCCGACTGTGCAGCCGCGAATCCAGAATAGCCGCGACCCCGTAATCATCAGCCGTCCGAATCAGACGACCGATTCCCTGCCGCAGGCGCATTGTGGCCTTAGGTAGGGCGGCGCTATAGAAGGGATTCCGTCCCTGCCGTTTAAGCAGGTCGTTATATGCCCGGGTCATGACTTCATCCGGAGCATCAAACGGTAAGCGCGTGATGATCAAGAGTTCCAGGGCGGTCTTCGGCAAGTCGACTCCTTCCCAGAAACTGGATGCGCCGAGAAGAACCGCATTCTTTCCATTAGCAAACTGCTTCAGGAGCTTCTCCCGGCCACCAGTAATTCCCTGGGCCAAGATATCGCGTTGGTCAAAGAGGTCGGTCTCCCGCAATTGACTGTAGACCTGCTCAATCATTACCAACGAATTGAAGAGGATCATCGTCTGACAGTTAGTCTTCTTGGTCAAACGGTAAATGGTTTGACTCAGGTAACGCACGTATTCAGCGTTATTCCGGGAATTAGGCACGGGAGCATCCGTCGCTACCAGTACCCGGGCATGCTTCTGGTAGTCAAACGGCGAAGCAAAGCGCTTGGCTAGTGTAGCCCGCCGATCCAGGTCCAGTTGCTGGTAAAGGTAGTGGGAGCGGCTGGATGAGAAGAGCGTGGCCCCGACAAACAACGGCTGAGCAAAGTATGGATAGACGTTCTCGGTCAGGTAATGGTTGGCTTCCAGCAGGCCCCCGGTAAGCCGCATCGCACTATATTCGCTAGACTGGCGGATGGTAAGCCAGAAGGCCGCTGAATCGCCCCGGTTCTGCAGGGTTTCACTGTACTTATTTAGGGTAGCATCCGCTGCAGTCAACTTTGTCATCTGGCTCTGGAACTGGCTCATCAGATAGCGGTCACTAGGCAGCCACCGCTCCGCCTGTTGAGTGAAGATGTGCTGGAGGGCGGAGAAGTGCAGCTGCACACTTCCCAGGGCCTGTTCCAATTCCATCATCACGGGACCACTGACGTCGAGGAGCTGCTGGAGCTGCTGGTTATCCAGCTCCTGTTCAATCAGTTCATTCTCCCCACCAGCCGTCGACTGCTGAATAAACTGCCGATAAAGCGCCTGTTGGAAACGATTAAGGGCCTCTTCAATATTGGCCAAATCCCCCCGCAGGAGTTCCACGTTATAGCTAGCCAGGGCGTGATCCGCAAAGATATCGTTCAGGTTACGCTCATCCCCGTTACCGACCAGCCCACTGAGGACGTGAATGGCAGTCCGTAGATAGGGGAAATCAAAGCTCCGTCGTGACCGCCGCAGGATACTTTCACTGAGGTGCTGGGCCTCATCAACGACCAGATATGGCCGCCGGGTGCCATCCCCCAATTCTTGGGCATGAGCCACGAGGTAGGCATGATTCGTGATTACAATGTTAGCTTGCTTCAGCCGCTTGTTCCGCCGCACGAGGAAGTCATCATTATAGAGTCCTCCCGCCGGATTAAGGCTCTTGACCCCGTGGTGGCGGATCTCGGTAAAGTACGGTGACTGCTGACTGTTTAAGTTAAGCTCATCTAAGTCACCGCTGGTGGTCGAAAGCAGCCAGACCAGGATCCGAGCCTTGAGGAGCTGGACCAGTTTGGAGTCCTCCACCACACTCAGGGAATGGGCGAACTTGGCCAGGTCCAGGTAATGGTCGTTCCCCTTGACGACGACGGCATTCATCTTAAACGGCAGCACCGTGTTGAGCTGCTGAACGGCCTGCTGGGCAATCTGCTGCTGAAGAAGGTTGGTCGCCGTACTGATAATAATCCGCCGGTCAGGATAGGCAACGTAGCTCAGTGGTAACAGGTAACCAAGGGTCTTACCACTCCCCGTCCCAGCCTCAACGATCATGCTCTTCGGCTCGTCATGGGTATAGTTATTGTAGATACTGTTCATCATCTTTGACTGAATTGGACGAACAGTCAGGTGGTCACCATAAAGCTTGGCCTTCCCCCGCTTGGTTGAAGGGTAGCGTGGTGTCGTGGTGGCCTTGTCGACCGTTAGCGGCCGCTGCTTATGCAGGACGAGGCCATGACTGACGTAGAGGTCCTCGGGCAGCGGCTGGGGATGATCAACCCGGTGTTCTAGTTCCTTCTCAAAGACCGTCGCTGTTCGTTGTGGCAGGGCCAACTTCAGCTCCACAATTTTCTCCAGGGTCAGGGTTGGGAGACGGTGCACCCGGTTAAGAAGGTCAATCAATAGCTGAGCAGTTGCCTCGGCATCGGAAACCGCACTGTGTGGATGATCGTGTTCAATCTTCAACGAGCCGGTCAGGTCCCGCAGGCGGAAGCTCTGGGCAGTTGGCAATAAAATCTGACTCATCGTTACGGTATCAATCGCCGGAATAGCTAATTGCGGATAGCCGGCCCGTTCCAACTCTGCATTCAAGAATGGAAAGTCAAAGTTAACGTTATGGGCCACGAAGATTGTCCCCGACAGCAAACTATAGATCGTTCCCGCGACGTCCTCAAAGAGTGGGGCCTTGCGCACATCCTGATTATGGATCCCGGTCAGCTGGACAATTGTGTGCGGGATCTTTTCGCGTGGGTTAACTTTGGTCTCAAAGTGATTAATGATCTGACCATCCTGGACCAACACACAGCCAATCTGAATGATCCGATCACCGTGGTTAACATTTGTCCCGGTCGTTTCCAGGTCCACCACGGCGTAAATTGGCGCCTGCTTGTTACGTTTTCTACGGCGCGTTTGTTTTTGCTTATTCACATTATCACCGAATCTCTTCAATATTTATACGTTATATAATACACCATCTGCCAATCGTTTGTCTTTTTCGACAGTTCTAGTTAATAAATACCTGTCAAATATTTAGATTTAGTAACAAGTAGGGGTCGCCCCTTTTCTAATAACCGATTTTAAGTTATGATGAAGAATGGAATTTTTGAGAAGAAAGTAGGTTACGATGGTGAAAGAACAAGGGATTGGCACGAGCCATGCGAAAATCATCTTAATGGGGGAGCACAGTGTCGTGTACGGGCAACCAGCAATCGCCCTTCCTCTTCCCGACGTTAAACTGACGGTCACCCTAACACCTACCGACGAGGGCCAAACGGTTAAGAGCCGCTACTATACTGGTGACTGGCACGAACTACCACCCGTCATGCAAGGAGTTCAGCAATTAATTGCTACACTGATCGAACACTTTGCCGGCGCCAATGATCACTGGCTTCTGACGATTGATAGCCAACTCCCCGCCGAGCGTGGAATGGGTTCCTCAGCGGCGACCGCTGTGGCCATTGTCCGCGCCTTTTTCGACTACTACGATGCCCCACTTGGCCGGCACGAATTATTAACACTGGCAGATGTTGAGGAGCAGATTACGCACCGCAGTCCATCCGGTCTCGATGCCGCTACCGTCAGTTCTAAGACGCCCCTCTACTACATCAAGGGACATGAAGGAACTCCCATTCCAATGAACCTGCAAGCAACGATGGTCATTGCTGATACCGGCGTTAAGGGAGCAACTAAGGAAGCGATCCTGGCAGTGCAAAACCTGCTCACGACTGATCACCAACTTGCTCAAGATCACATTGAGCACCTAGGCCAACTGGTTGAGGATAGTCGACGTTTCCTGGCTAAAGGGGAAGTTTTTAAGTTAGGTACAACGTTAAACGCTGCCCAACAGGATCTCCAAGCTTTACAGGTTAGTGATGAACAGCTTGACCACCTGATCGACGTAGCTATCCACCACGGGGCCCTGGGTGCCAAACTGACCGGTGGTGGTCGTGGTGGCTGCATGTTTGCCATCACCCGCACCGCCTTAGGAGCCCGTAAGTTAGCCGCAATCCTTAAAGATAATGGTGCCCGCCAGACCTGGATTCAACCGCTAGATACAACACGAGGTGAAAAATAATGGCGACTGCTAAAGCACATACCAATATTGCCCTGGTCAAGTACTGGGGTAAGAAGGACCAGGACTTGATCATCCCGCAGACGGATAGTCTCTCGATGACCTTAAATGAGTTCTACACCACCACCCGAGTTGTCTTTGATCCAAAGCTTTCCGCTGATCAGATTATGGTTAATGACCAACCAATCACGGGTAAGGGTGCTGAACGCATCACTAATTTTCTGGACCTTGTTCGGCAGATGAGTGGTCGGCAGGATTTTGCGCTGGTCGATTCGCATAACCACGTTCCTACTGCCGCTGGTCTGGCTTCATCCGCTTCGGCCTTTGCTGCGCTGGCCGGGGCCGCTAGTAAGGCGGCTGGGCTAAACCTCAGTCGCCGGGATCTCTCCCGCTTGGCCCGGCGAGGCTCTGGATCAGCGACCCGTTCGATCTACGGGGGGCTGGTAGAATGGCACCGGGGCCATGATGATGCGACCTCCTATGCCGAACCAATCATGGAAAAGCTTGACTTCGGGCTAGAAATGCTCGCTATCATGATCAATACAGGACGGAAGAAAATCTCTAGTCGTCACGGCATGCAGTCCAGCGTAATTAGCTCACCATACTACGATAGCTGGAAAGAAGTCGTGGCTAACGATATGGAAGCAATGAAGGCCGCTATTCAGGCCAAGGACATTCCGGCCATCGGTCACATTGCCGAGGAAAATGCCCTGCGGATGCACGCCCTGACCCTTTCTGCAGATCCGGGCTACACCTACTTCAATAATGAAACCCTGACCGCCATCCAAGCTATTCATCAGCTACGCGATCAGGGCATTAATTGTTACTTTACGATGGATGCCGGTCCCAACGTTAAGGTCATTTACGATCAACGCGACCGGGAACGAATCGTGAATGGACTGGCACAAACCTTTGATCCGAACCGTCTGGTGGTTTCACCAGCGGGACCGGGAATTGAAATTTGGGATGAAAATAACTGATTAATTATAGGGGGATAATTAAATTTTGATTACTGAAAAAGCGCCTGGGAAGTTGTATATTGCTGGTGAATACGCCGTTGTCGAAAATGGCTATCCAGCTATTCTGGTGGCTCTCGACCAATTTGTTACCTGCACGATCAAGGATAGTGCGCGTGAGGTTGGCCAGATCATCAGCCAGCAGTACACCAACGACCAGCTCAGTTGGCGACGGATGGGCGACCGGATGGTGGTCGATAAACGCGACAACCCGTTCTCTTACATTCTCTCAGCTATCCGGATCACAGAGGAATACGCCCGGAGCTTTGAACGGGAACTGCGGATCTATGATATGCAAATCGATAGCCAACTCGATAGTGCCAACGGTCGTAAGTACGGTCTCGGCTCCTCAGCCGCTGTCACAGTGGCAACTGTCAAGGCCTTATGCCATTACTATCACCTACCCGTGACTAAAGATGAGATCTTCAAATTGGCAGCGATCGCCCACTTTGAAGTCCAGGGTAACGGCTCCCTAGGTGATGTTGCCGCCTCAGTCTATGGTGGCTGGATCTCCTATCATTCCTTTGATCGTCAATGGCTGGCTCAACAACGTCAATACCTCGACCTGAAGAGTCTGATCGACCTCCCCTGGCCAGACCTCAAAATTGAACCACTTAAGGCGCCAGAAAATCTAGAACTACTAATCGGCTGGACCGGTAAGCCGGCCTCAACCTCACAGTTGGTTGACAAGATCTCCCTCTTCAAGGCCCGGCAGCAAGATGAGTACCACCGTTTCCTTGAAGATAGCCGTGCCTGCATCCAACGAATGGTAGAGGGCTTCCACCAACAGGACCTCGACACCATCAAACACGAAATCCGCTTCAACCGGCACCTACTCAAGCAACTCGGTACCAACTCTGGTGTTGATATTGAGACACCGGTCCTCAACCGCCTCTGTCAGATCGCTGAACACTTTGGCGGGGCTGCTAAGACTTCCGGAGCCGGTGGTGGTGACTGTGGGATCGTTGCCATTGACCGGAACGCTGACTTTAAGGCCGTCCTCAAGTCGTGGACCAAGGAAAAGATTGAGCAACTTCCGCTGTCTGTCCACTTTATCGACGACATCAAGTACACCGTGCAGGAACACCTGCCGTTAATCTAATAAATACCAAGGGGCGATGACAATTCAGTTTGCCACGGCCCCTTTTTAGGAGGATTAAAATAATGGAGTCACAACAAGCCCATCGTAAGGATGAGCACCTATCGCTTGCCACCGCTACCTATCAGCGTGCCCACCAGCACCACTACTTCGACCAGGTTCGTCTGATTCACAATGCCCTGCCTGAGATGGCGGTTAAAGACGTTGACCACCATGTCCAGCTGGCAGATGGTCTCCAACTAGAGTGGCCAAT
>DBOT01000012.1:1541-4968 GCA_002299975.1 Lactobacillaceae bacterium UBA639 | reverse complement strand
ACTTAGAGGGCATTATAGCCGTGGCAAGTCTCACATTATTTTTGTTTTTAACGAATTTCAGCAGACAGGTTATCCTGCAGGGCCTTAGTGACCTTGTTGAAGGCGGCGTTAACCTGATCTTCAGTCAGCGTATCATGGTCGTCCTGGTAAGTCAGGGTGTAGGCCTGTGACTTCTTACCGTTTGGCAGGTGCATGCCACTGTAGACGTCAAAGAGGTGAACGTTCTTCAAGAAGGCACCACCGCGCTTGTTAATGACGTCCATGACCATCTCGTTAGTAACGTCATTGTCAACCAAGAGGGCGATGTCCCGGGTGATGGATGGGTACTTGCTGATTGGGTGGTACTCATTGTCAACCTTTGGTGCTGCGATCAGTTCCTCAAGGTTAAGCTCGAAGACGTACGTTTCTGGAATCTTGTAGGCCTTGGCTGTGCTTGGGTGAACCTGACCGAGGAACCCGATTAACTGGCCGTCCAGCATAATGTTAGCGGTCCGGCCGGGGTGCATCTCCTTGCGTGACTGATCAGCAACGTAGGTTACCTTACCGGCCAGCCCCATGTTGTGAAGGTAGCGTTCAATGATTCCCTTAACCTGGAAGAAGTCAACCGGACGGTCTTCAGTGTGCCAGTCGTTGGCCAGCATCTGACCAGTAACGGCTCCAGCAAGGTGTTCCTGTTCCTCTGGACGCTCGCCACCCTTTGGCAGGAAAACCCGCCCTTCTTCGTAGAGGGCAACGTTATTAACGTTCCGGGAAACGTTGTAGGCAATGTCCAGCAGCAGGCCGCTGATGATG
This sequence comes from Lactobacillaceae bacterium UBA639, assembly GCA_002299975.1. GTDB lineage: Bacteria > Bacillota > Bacilli > Lactobacillales > Lactobacillaceae > Limosilactobacillus. Next base: position 4,176 of record DBOT01000012.1, on the reverse strand, counting down.
CTCATCCGCGTGGCCACGTGGTCGGAACTCATTGGGAAGTCCAGCTTCATTGGTTCGGCTACGGGGTCAATCTGGAACTGCTTAGCCTTGTCCACCGTTGTCAGAGAGTAGCTGATTGCTTGCGTCAGGCCCATCCCCTCAAGGTCATGCCGGCTGGCCCGGATGAACCGTTGCCGGGCGGTTAAGCCACCACGGTTCCGGGTCATCACTGGCAGGGTCTCTGGCAGGTTATCGTAACCGTAGATCCGAGCAATTTCCTCATAGAGGTCTGCAGCAACGAAGATGTCCCAACGCCGAGCCGGAACCGTGACGTCAATCTGGTCATCACCGTTTACCTGGTAGGCGAAGTTGAGGCGCTTGAAGACGTCTTCGATATCCGCCATCTTCAGGTCCGTACCCAGAACGTGGTTGATCTTGTTAAGTGACAGGGTGATCTGCTTATCGACGGCTGGTTTTTCGCTCCCCGTAACGATGCCCTTAGTTACCTGGCCACCCGCCAGTTCCTTAATCAATTCAGCGGCCTCGTTCAGAGCTGTTTCAACGGTTGCCGGGTTGATTCCCCGTTCGAACCGCATTGAGGATTCACTGTGCAGGTCCAAGCGCCGGGCTTGCTTACGAACCATCACTGGGTCAAAGATTGCCGCTTCCAGGGCCACCGTGGTCGTCTGGTCAGAAACGGCAGTACCTTCACCGCCCATCGTGCCGGCAAGGGCCACTGGCTGACCGTCAACCGTTACCAAGATATCGTTGGCCTTCAGAGTCTGTTCATCCCCATCCAGGGTCGTGAACTTTTCACCTTCGTTGGCGTGGCGGACACCGAAGTCATGACCAGGCAGCTGGTCATAGTCATAGCTGTGCAGTGGTTGACCGTACTTCAGCAGGATGTAGTTGGTAACATCAACTACATTGTTGACTGGCCGGATTCCGGCATTCCACAGACGGATCTGCATCCACAGCGGACTATCAGCGATCTTGACGCCCTTGATAACCCGCAACTTGTAGGTTGGGGCAATCTTTTCATCATCAATCTGGGCACTAACCAGTTCGCTGGTAGCCTGGTCACCGTTTTCCTCAACTGAAAGTTCCTTGAAGTGGGGCTTCAAGTTGTAGAAGGCCGCAATATCGTTGACGTTCCCGTACATACTCAGCATGTCACCACGGTTAGGGGTAACATCTGTATCGATGATCGGGTCATCCATGCCCAGGTAACCAAAGACTGGTTCGCCGACCTTGGCGTCATCTGGCAAGAAGTAGATTCCCGCTTCGTAATCCTTTGGTGCGATCTTATCACTGAAGCCGATTTCCTGGAGGGCACAGAGCATTCCGTTGGACTCTACGCCCCGGATCTTGCCCCGCTTAATCTTGACGTTGTCCGCAATCCGGGCACCGCTTAAGGCCACAATAACCTTCTTGTCAGCTTGGACATTGGGAGCCCCACAGACTACCTGGATGGGGTCATCTTCACCGACCTCAACCTGGCAGATGTGCAGGTGATCGGAGTTCGGATGTTCTTCAACACTCAGCACCTTACCGACAACAATCTTCTTTAAACCGTCATCCATCTTGTAGACGTCGTTAATATCAACCGACGTCCGGGCAATTTTTTCTGCAAGCTCGCGTGGCTCAACGTCCAGGTCGAGGTATTCCTTTAACCATTGGTATGATACTTTCATCTTACATTATCCTTTCTCGTCGAATTGATTTAAGAACCGTACATCGTTTTGGTAGAAGTTCCGGATATCGTCAACCCCGTACTTCAACATTGCGAACCGATCTGGGCCCAGTCCGAAGGCAAAACCGCCGTATTCTTCAGGGTCAACGCCGGACATCTTCAAAACGTTTGGGTGTACCATGCCGGCACCGAGAACTTCGATCCAACCAGTGTGCTTGCAGATCGCACAACCCTTACCCATGCAGTTGAAGCAGGTAATATCGGCCTCAACGGATGGTTCCGTGAATGGGAAGTAGCTTGGCCGCAGACGGACATCCAGCTTGTCACCGAAGAGGGATTGGGCAACGACCTTCAGGGTTCCCTTCAAGTCAGCCATGGTGATGTGCTTACCAACAACCATCCCTTCAATCTGGTTGAACTGGTGACTGTGGGTCGCATCATCGGTATCACGACGGTAAACCTTACCTGGGGAGATCATCTTCAGTGGACCCTGGCTGAAGTCGTGCTTTTCCAGCATCCGGGCCTGCATTGGTGAAGTCTGCGTCCGCATCAGGACAGATGGGGTCACGTAGAAGGTATCCTGCATATCACGAGCGGGGTGGTCCTTAGGCAGGTTCAGCTTTTCAAAGTTGTAAACTTCCTGTTCAACTTCATCCCCCACGGCAACTTCGTAACCCATGGAGACGAAGAGGTCAACCACTTGGTCAATGATCTGTTGGATAACGTGCGGCTGACCCTGGGCCACTGGACTACCAGGCAGGGTAACATCGACCGTTTCCGCTTGGAGTTCCGCATCCAAGGCGGCTTGTTCCAAGGCTGCCCGCTTTTCTTCAATGGCTGCCGTCAGGTCGTCACGAACCTTGTTGGCAAACTGACCAACCTTTGGCCGTTCCTCGGCGCTGATGTCCCGCATCCCCCGTAAAACATTGGTGATCGGGCCCTTCTTTCCCAGCATCTTAACCC
>DBOT01000012.1:962-1496 GCA_002299975.1 Lactobacillaceae bacterium UBA639 | reverse complement strand
GATGAGTTTTCAATCTCTTGTAATCCTTGCTGGCGCAGGTCAGCAAGCTTCTCTTTTAATCCCATGCTTTCAACTCCTTTGTTCAAATAAAAAAAGCCTCATCCCCATAGGGACGAAGCTTCGCGGTACCACCCTAGTTTATAGGCAATTGCCTATACACTTAGTTGATCAATAACGGTGATCGACCGGAATACCATTACATATCGGCTCGGGAAATGAAATTCACCGGGACAAGCTGGCCACCGCTCACAGAATCTTGGTGGCTCTCTGACAACCATTGCCGGTTACTAGTTTCCGTCATCGCTTTTAACTATACTAAGTATTCTAATGACTCGACAGGGATTGGTCAAGCCCCAATTAGCACCACTTATCGCTCCATGCATGAACTTCCTTCATCACTGGTGCTAACTCGCGTCCCCGTGTCGTCAATGAATAATCAACTCGACTGGATCCCGGATAGGTGTTCCGCACGATGATCTGGTCATCCTCGAGTTCCTTCAGTCGTTCACAAAGAACCCGGTCACTGCACTTGCT
>DBOT01000012.1:0-825 GCA_002299975.1 Lactobacillaceae bacterium UBA639 | reverse complement strand
AATTGACAACCACCATCCGCAACCGGTGTATTCGCTTCGTGTTGCATATGATGTCTCCTTCCTACCAAATAGTCCGCATCCGACGCTTCTTAATCCGGCGACGAAGCTTGGCCCGCATCGGACTAAAGAATTCGTGTTCTGCTTCAAAATCGTCAACCAATGAAACAATTAAGCTTTCTGGGTACCGAGGCACAGCGAGCGTCGCCCCAAACATGTGCTTCAGGATAATGTCTTTTTCCATCTTGTTTAACGGGGTGATCTTCTCCGCATTCCGCAGGGCAACCCGGGGATGAATGAAGGCATGGGTACCAAGATCAAACTTGGTCGTCCGCCAATCATAGTAGAACAGGTCATGGAGTAACCCGGCTCGAGCAACACTCCGGTAGTCAAGGTGGAAACGCTTAGCAATCCTGTAGCTATCGTAAGAAACCGCAATTGAATGTTGCAAACGATTTGAATGATGATGCTGGGTATAGTTAGCGAGCTTCTTGACGGCAGGCTGAGCCAGCAGGTCAGAAACGATTGAGACGTATTCTTGATCGTTGCGCCACTCATTCTTTGATTTCATGTAATACCCCTTTTCTATTGGCTATTACCATCATACATGATGGCTGGCCAAAAATAAATTATTTTGTCTTATCAAAAGTAAGTAATCTTACTGGTTCAGTTGGAACATGAGGATCCCTGCTGAAATAGCCACGTTCAATGACTCTGCCTCACCCCGCATTGGGATATAGAGGTTGTCAGTGGTTTTGGCAAGCAATTCGTCACTCATCCCCTGCCCCTCATTACCCATGATCAAGGCAAAGGTCTTTCCTGGATGAA
>DBOT01000038.1 GCA_002299975.1 Lactobacillaceae bacterium UBA639 | reverse complement strand
CCTTACCGAATATCATAGAACCAATTTTATTGGTTTTCGTAGCAAAATTTCCTATAAACCGTTTGACCAAAAGTAGATATGATCAGATCATCATACATTATTTAAAGAAGAAAATTTTATCTATTGATAACGAAACATCTTTGATGAATAAACGTAAATTGCGGAATAAATAACTGGAATCCGATGATAGCAAGCTTTGTAAATTTTGTAGTTTGCTAAAAAAGCCCTTTCAAATTGACAAATTACTGAATAAATTCATCACCAAATTCTCCACAACATATAGGGGTCAAAATGTCAATACTTTCTATAGATAGTATTTTGCGCTATGATAGGCACCGTTAACTTGAGAGGTGGAATTTGTATGAAGGTACAAATAATTAATGAAAAAGACTTGAACAACCTGACCAACTTAAAGGTTGTTAAACGCGATGGAACGGTAACTGACTTTTATGCTTACAAGATTGAACTGGTACTAAAGGAATTGCATGCTGATGAAGCAACGCGGCAGATGGTGGCGTTGACGCTTGTAGATGCATTAGATAATGAATCAACCGTTGAGGCTTCACGGATTGCCGAATTGTTTGTGGCAGGTCTTAAGAAGGCTGACCATCCAGAATTAGCTAAGATTTACCAGGACTACCGGCGACGCGATGAAGAGGCTTTTGCGGAAGCTACTAACCCGCAACACAAGCTGGAACAGCTCTTTGATCGGAATTCACGAGTGGTTCACGAAAATGCCAATAAGGATAGTAAGGTCTTCAATACCCAGCGGGACCTTGAGGCTGGGGTTGTTAGCCGTGCTTTAGGATTACGGATGCTTCCGGGCATTGTCGCTAAGGCGCACCTCCGTGGGGATATTCACTGGCATGACCTGGACTATTCACCAGTTACTCCCGAAACTAACTGCTGTCTGATCGACTTTGATGAGATGTTCAAGCACGGCTTTAAGATCGGGAATGCCTGGGTATCCTCGCCACGTTCGATTCAGACTGCCACGGCCCAGATGTCTCAGATCATCGCTAATGTGGCTTCACTGCAGTACGGTGGTTGCTCAGCTAACCGGATTGACCAATTGCTGGAACCATACGCTAAGCTGAACTACGAAAAGCACATGAAGGATGCTGAAGAATGGATTGCTCCAGATAAGCGTGAGGACTTTGCCCGGGCTAAGACCAAGAAGGATATCTATGATGCCATGCAGGCGCTGGAATACGAGATTAACACTCTGTACTCCAGTCAAGGTCAAACGCCATTCACAACGATTAATTTTGGCCTAGGAACCAGCTGGATTGCGCGGGAGATTCAACGGGCTATTCTTCAGATCCGGATCAAGGGTCTGGGCAAGGAACACCGGACTGCGATCTTCCCTAAGCTGATCTTTACCCTCAAACGGGGACTGAATCTTAACCCTGGTGATCCTAACTACGATATCAAGCAACTGGCTCTGGAATGCTCCACTAAGCGGATGTACCCAGACCTGTTGATGTATGACAAGATCAAGGAGATCACGGGAAGCTTCAAGACGCCAATGGGCTGCCGTTCTTTCCTGCAGGGTTGGAAGGATCCTGAGACCGGTAAGGAAGTCAACTCCGGGCGGATGAACCTCGGGGTAGTTACCGTTAACCTGCCACGGATTGCCCTGGAAGCGCACGGTGATAAGCAACTCTTCTGGCAGATTTTCAAGGAAAAGATGCACATCTGCAAGATTGCCCTGGACTACCGGATCAAGCGGACTAAGGAAGCCAAGCCAGAAAATGCACCACTTCTTTACATGTATGGGGCATTCGGTAAGCGGCTGAAGAAGACTGACAGTGTTGATGAAGTCTTCAAGAATAGTCGGGCTACGGTTTCTCTGGGTTATATCGGTCTCTACGAAGTTTGCACGACCTTCTACGGGCCAAATTGGGAACATAATAAGGAAGCCCATGACTTTGCTGTTTCCATCACCAAGGCTATGCACGACCTCTGTGCTAAGTGGGAAGATGAGGAAGGCTACCACTTCAGTCTTTACTCCACCCCAGCCGAGTCACTGACGGATACCTTCTGCCAGGATGACATTAAGAAGTTTGGCCGGATTGAAAACATTACGGACAAGGAATACTACACGAACAGTTTCCACTATGATGTTCGCAAGCACCCAACCCCGTTTGAAAAGCTCTCCTTTGAAGAGGACTTTCCTTACCAGGCAGCTGGTGGTTTTATCCACTACTGTGAATACCCGAACCTGCGGCAGAATCCTAAGGCCCTAGAGGCAGTTTGGGACTGGGCTTATGATCACGTTGGTTACCTTGGAACTAACACTGCCATTGATCAATGCTTCAAGTGTGGCTTTAAGGGTGAATTTGAGGCCACGGCCCGCGGCTTCAAGTGCCCACAGTGCGGTAACCATGATCCAGCAACCTGTGACGTGGTTAAGCGGACTTGTGGCTACCTCGGTAACCCACAACAACGGCCAATGGTCCACGGTCGTCATGAGGAAATCATTCACCGGGTTAAGCACATGAATCCAGGGATGATTGCTAACGCCGCGGAGTTTGAAAAGAACCGGCAGATGGATGCGAAGGCTCACGCCAACATTACGGGTGACCAAATTTAACAATGATAAAGGGACCGCCACCACTACGGTCCCTTTTTATATAGTGAGTATTTACAATCTAAGTGCAACAGATTTAAAAAAATAAACCCATAGCGGGTAGAATATGTTTAACGACCAAA
>DBOT01000009.1 GCA_002299975.1 Lactobacillaceae bacterium UBA639 | reverse complement strand
AGTGATAAGGACCTTCTGAGTCAGTATCTTGACGCTGATTCACAGTATCTACCAGCAACTGCGGTGGAACAGCTGGAAGATGAGCCTTTTCTGCACTACCAAGGGTTCATGAGTGCCCGCGAGCAGCTGATCATTTCGGCCCCTCAATTCGGGACAGATGATAAGGAGCTCCAACCCTCACCATACCTAATTGATACCGCGCGCTTCTTCAAAATCACTGGTGAGGTGGTTCCACTGGCTACCAGTCCCGCTGGGCAGGCTGATGCAACGCCGTTTGTCAGTGCTCCACTGGCTACCGTTAACCAACTAGTTCAAGTTGTCCGGCAGTTCAGTGATGACCAGGAAGTTGCGGTTGGTCAGCGGCCACGTTGGACAGCTAGCTGGCAGCAGGTTGGTCGCGCGCTGAATCGCTTAGCTAAACATGATGAACTGCTTCGTACCCGCTTAGCAGTTATTCGTCATGGATTTGACTACCGTAATCAGACGCAGAATATTACAGCACCAATGGCCCAGGCCTTGTATTTGCATACGTCAGAGGATCAAAAGGATCAGGTCCTCTACGCATCGATTTCTCAGCTGCAAGACTTCTATGTCAACCAGTATGAATACTTCTTGAAATATGGCCTACGCCTGCGTAAACGTGATGAACTGGCCCTTTCAACTGACCGGATTGGAACCTACTTCCACCGGGCGATGGAGGTCTTCGTCAACCTCGTCCGTGACTCCGCCCTGAGTTTTGCGGACTTAGCTAAGGAAGAAAATCGGTTGGCCCTAGTTGAATTTACTAGGCAAGCCTTAGATGCAGCTGACCAGCTTCAGCCAGAACTCCTGCGCTTAGTTAGCTCATCTGCTCAGGCCCGCTTTCAGTATCAACAGCTGACTGCAATTGTCAAAACGATGTTGGTCACCCTTTGCCAACAGGCTGCTAATGCCCACTTTGTTCCACGGGAAACAGAGGTCCAGTTTGGTCAGATCAATGGACGTCAAGATGTGGATTGGGCACCACTCGATTACCCACTTGATGCCCACCGTCACATTCAGCTGCGGGGCCGAATTGATCGGATCGACCAGATTGATGTTGGCAATCAGAAGTATCTGGCCGTGGTTGACTATAAGTCCGGTAACCGGCTCTTTGACCTGACAGCAGCTTATTATGGAATTTCCCTTCAGCTACTGACCTATCTCAGCGGACTTGAGGTTAACTTAGACAAGCTCAGTCTCAGTTCAGCAAACTTAGCCGGAGCGCTCTACCTTCACTTGAATAACCCGACGATTAGGGCGGTGGACCTCCTAAAGGGATCACCAGCACACCAGGACCAGCGGCTCAATAATTTGCGGCTCAAGTCTCACCAGTATAAGGGAATCCTCCTGAATAACAGTGATTTGCTGAGTAATATTGCTAAGCAGGGACATGCAGACCTGGTCTACCCCCTGCAAAAGAATCTCAAACCAGGGAAGGGCGCCCTCCTAGCTGATGATCAACAACTACAATGGCTGCGCGATAATAACCGGCAACTGATCATTGATGCTGGAAAGCAAATTCTCAGTGGTCAGCTTAAATTAAACCCATATCGACTGATTGATGGCAGTACCCGCCAGACTGGTCTAGATTACACTGATTATTTGGATATTTATCAATTCGATAGCATGCTGGATCAAGGCCTTTACCACGAACTGGATGCCCGAATTGCGAAGGAAAAATTCGCTGACGTGCGTAAGAAAGAACAGAAAAATGATGATGGGGAGGACCAATAATGGCAGAATTTAAACCAACAGCTGCCCAGGATAAGGCAATCAACACCCGGGGGAAGAATATTCTGGTCTCGGCTTCGGCTGGTTCCGGAAAGACTGCCGTGCTGGTCAATCGAGTAATCAAGCTGATCAAGGAGGGGCACGACATCGACCGGATGCTGCTGGTGACCTTTACCGATGCAGCTGCCAAGAACATGCGCGATAAGATCCGGACGGCCCTTCAGGAGATCGCCCAAGATACTCGCCAACCTAAGGCGGTACGGGATCGAATGACCAACCAGATTAATCGCCTGGCCGCTGCTGATATCAGTACCATCCATGCCTTTTGCCTGAAGCTCATCAAACGATACTACTATTTGATTAATTTGGATCCGCAGTTTCGCTTGTTAACGGATCAGACAGAGCAACTCTTACTTGAGGAGGATGTCTGGCACCAAGTCAGTGAGCAATACTATGCGGATGCTGATCAGGAAGAGACGGGGATGGCATCGTTTCGCCAGTTGGTTCTCAACTTCTCCAGTGACCGGGATGATCAAGGCCTCGATGATCTGATTCTGAAACTGTATGACGTTGCTAACGCCCAAGCCGATCCAGTCGCCTGGTTATATCAGTTGCCACAAAGTTATGACCTTTCGGCAGGCGATATCCTGGAAACGCCCTTCTACCAACAACGCCTCAAGCCAGTCCTGGTTGAACAACTTCGCCAGTTCCAACATGATGAGGAAGAGGCAATTCAACAGGCTAACCAAGTTGGGCTCGATAAAGATAGCGCCAAGGTTGGGCAGGAGAAGGCGGCTCTCCAACAATTGATCGACCAGCTGAACGGAGAGAGTGACCGGGATGTCCGGGTAGTCCTTCAGCAAGTTAACTTTGCTAATTTTCGGGGTAAGCCCCATGATCCTGATCTCTTGAAAGACTATCAGGGCCTTCAAAAGGAACGAAACCAGCTCAAGAAGGACTGGGAGCAGCTGGTTAAGGACTATTTGGGAGATAATGATGATTCTAAACTGATCACCAAGGTTCAGGAGCTTCAACAGCAGTTTGCTCAATTAGCGCAGCAAGCGGCCGCGTTGCCGCAGTCTCAGCAAGTACTGGTTCAAGATCAGCAGCGCTTACAAGTGGTTTTAGATGTGTTTAAGCCGGTAACTTGGAATTTGCTCCGTGCAGCCTTTAATAATCTGACGTTTGGCAGTATTCCCAATAAACCGAAGGGGGCAACTGCAGAAATGCTGGCGGCCCACGAGACGATTAAGGCGATTCGCAAAGGGATTAAGGAACGACTGGCGAAGGTCAGTGAACACTTCTTTGTCTATGACGAGAAGCAACTGCGGACGGTCTCACAGCATGCCCAGGCGATTCTTCGTAAGTTGAGTGTGGTAACCCAAGACTTCATGGCCCAGTACCAGCAGACCAAGCTTAATCGTCATGTCTTAGAGTTCAGCGACCTGGAGCACTATGCCTACCAGATTCTCTGTCCAAAAGATGACGATGCGGATTGGCAGGTCCTAGTCGCTAACCTGCAGAACCACTATCAGGCTATTATGGTCGACGAGTACCAGGATACTAACCAGTTACAGGAGAGTATCTTGATGCGATTAGCAAAGCAAGATGCCCATAATCTCTTTATGGTGGGGGATGTTAAGCAGTCAATCTATCGCTTTCGGGAAGCTGATCCGTCCCTCTTTCTTAATAAGTACCAGCGTTACCAGCATGCGGCAGGGAGTACGGCAATTGTCTTGGGAGAAAACTTCCGCTCAATGCATAACGTAACCACCTTTACGAACCTCCTATTTAGCCAACTGATGGATCCTGAGGTGGGTGAAATTGCCTATGATCAGGATGCGGAGCTCAAGTATGCCGCGCATTATTACGATGATGCTGATAAGCCTAAGCCGGTCGAGATCATGCTCTATGATGCCAACGCTCGCCAGCAGGATAAGGATACACCGCGAGAAACTGACAAGCAGGTCGGTGAGTTTCAAATGGTTGGTCGCCGGATCAAACAACTTGTTGAGGGGCATAAGCAGATTTACGATGCTGATGCTAAGAAGATGCGGCCAGTCCAATATGGCGACATTGTTATTTTGGAGCGGACCAAGGCGATCAACAACACGCTGATGGAGCAGTTTAGTAAGCTTGAGATTCCACTGACCGTTCATGATGTTGAAAGCTACTTCCAAGCGACTGAAGTTCGGGTAATGCTGGCCTTGCTCAAGGTAATCGATAACCCACACCAGGATATTCCGCTAGTAGCCGTCCTGCGTTCCCCAATTGTTGGTTTGAATAATCAGGAACTGTCCTTTATCCGCTTGCAGAACCAGGCCGCTGACTACTACACTGCGTTAAAGACCTTTATTTATAATTATCAGCACCATCACAAGATGCGGCCTTATAAGAACGCTAATGAACTGCTTAAGCCAGCTGACCAGCAGGCTCTTTACCACAAACTGACAACACTGATGGACCAGCTCAACCAGTTCCGGCACACCGCTCAGCAGGAAACCTTAGTGGACCTGATCTGGCAGATTTATCAACGAACGGGTTACCTGGACTATGTGGGGGCAATGCGGGGCGGTCAGCAGCGGCAGGCAAACCTCCATGCTCTCTACCAACGAGCGCATACCTATGAGGAGAGTAGCTTTAAGGGGCTTTATCAGTTCATCCGCTTTATCGAAAAAATGCAGGAACATGATAAGGATCTTGGCGTCGCCCCTAGCCAGCTAACGGCCAATACGGTTAACGTGATGACGATTCACGGAAGCAAGGGACTTCAATTCCCAATTGTCTTCCTGGTCGATGCAACTCACGGCTTCAATGATAGTGCCAAGCGGGCCAATGCCGTGGTCGACGCGAAGGCCGGTGTCGGTATTCGCTGGCTAGATAGTGACCGGGTAGTTTACGATACTCCGCAGCGGCAGGTTGCCGTTGACATGATCGGTCGAAGTGAGCGTGCCGAAGATTTACGAGTCCTTTATGTAGCGCTGACGCGGGCAGAGCAGCAGCTTTTTATCACGGGTTCATTCAATGAAGAGATGAAGACCCAGAGTTTGGTAGCTTCCTGGACCCGGTGGCAAAAAGCCTTCCAGAGTCGGGGGACAGTGCTCAGTCCCCAGCCACGGCTTGAGGCAAACTCATTTATGGACTGGATTGGTCTGGCCCTGGCGCGTTACGCGAATGCCGACAATCATTTCACTGCCGATGAATTGACGGTGGGAGATGTAGAACTGACTGCCAGTGCCTTAGCAGGTAATGATCAACGGGCTCGGGGAGATGCGGCCGCAGACTTTACTGTTCAGGCCTACGATGCGGCAAGCCTCGCTAATTTGACGGTAACGGCGGATCAAAAGGACAAGAAAAATGATAAGGAATCGACCACCACAACGACTGCTGGACCACAAACCGCTTCCCAGGGCTTTGCCCAGATTCTCGGGTACCAATATCCCCACCAGACGGCTACAGAGACGACCGCCTATCAATCGGTTACAGATGTTAAGCGGGTCTTCGAGGATGATGACCCCCGGTTAGGCCAGCGTGATTATGCCGCCGATACGGATGAAGCCTCACCTAAAGATGATAAGAAAAAACGCAGTGGGATTTACATCAATCCTGACTTTGCGGTACCAAGCTTCATTCAAAAGGATGATGCAGCCCCTAAGGCTACTCAGATTGGAACAGCAACCCACCTTGTTTTCCAGAAATTGTCCCTTGATCAACCGATCACCCCAGCCGTGGTTCAAGGCGAGATCGCCGACCTGACCCAGCAGGGACTAATGACCCCGGCCACCGCCGCGCAAATCGATGTTGCCGGGGTCATAAGCTTCTTTAAGACGGCTGTCGGTCAGCAAATCCTGGCCCACCCCGCGGATTACCACCGTGAGGAACCATTTGCGATGATCATGAACGGCCACGAGCCCTTTGAAGACATCGCGCCTGACGATAATGACCAAGTCCTGATTCACGGGATTATTGATGGCTACCTGGCCACTAATGACGGGATCATCCTGGTGGACTATAAGACCGACCACCTAGCACCGACTCCGGTAGCAATCAAGAAGGTTGTGCAGAAGTATAGTGGTCAACTTCGCTTGTATGCAGAGGCCTTGAATATCATGCGGCCAATCCCAGTTGTCCAAATGGGTCTATACCTGGTAGAATTGAGAGAGTTTGTATCAATTCAAGGTGGAGATGAGAAGAGTGGCGACCATTAAAGATATTGCCCAGCGTGCCGGGGTGTCGGTATCGACCGCGTCTCGGGCGCTCAATGATAACCCGCGGATTAGCCAGGCAACCCGGCTGAAGGTCAAGCAGGTAGCTAATGAGCTGAACTACCAGCCCAACTACAATGCCCAAAACCTGACCCGGGGGGAGTCGAACATGGTGGGGTTGGTATTCCCGGTGACCACCGCCACGGCCCCGGCAAACCCCTTCCACATCGACCTGATGCGGGGGATCAGCAGTGCCTTAAAGCCATTGCAGTATGAAATGGTAGTGGCGATTGCACCTAATGCCACGGAGCTGCTAGCGAGTGTTAAGTCAATGGTGACCCAGTCTAAGGTCCATAACTTCCTGATCTTCTATACGATGGTCAACGATCCGGTGACGGCTTACCTGCGAAAACACCACCTCAACTTCGTGGTAATCGGCCATCCAACTGCCCAGCATCCCGACCGCTTTGTTGATAACGATAATGTTAAGGCGGGACAAGCAGCTACGGAGCGGTTGATCACCCGTCATGGAGTCCAGCGGCCGGTCTTTCTGGACTCGGGTGCTAATTGGACCTATGAAGAGGCGCGGCGAGATGGTTACCGGCAATGCATGACGATGCATCAATTACCGGCTATCACCTGGTCGGCAAGCCGGGACGGGGATATTCGCCAGTTTCTGGACGGTCATCCCGAGATCGATGGGATTGTTTGCGCTGATGATATCCTGTATGGTCAGCTCAACCGGCACCTCCAGCACTATGACCTCCCAATCGCCTGCTTTAACAACAGTCGGTTGATGGGGATGCTCCTGGATGAAAGTGAACGGGTCGACCTTCAGCCCCGGGAATTGGGCCGGGCAGCGGTTGAACTGCTATTTAACTCCCGCAAGCACCACCAGCTTGTTGAGTTCAAAATATATGATTGATATTTAAGGGACCACGGTAAAGGCCAATTGACTATACCGTGGTCCCTTATTTCTTTCCCCGGGGCTTTTTCTTGCTTAACTTGTCGTAAATCGCTACACTGATTGGGTTACGAACAAACGAGAGATGGGAGAATCGATTTATGGAGAAAGTTTACATTGTGGCGGCCCAGCGGACCCCAATCGGCAAGTTTAATGGGGAACTCGCCCCGCTGACGGCGGTCCAACTCGGCGCAACGGTGATTAAGGACACGGTTGCCAAAGCTGGTCTAGTAGCTGATCAGATTGACCAGGTCCTGATGGGCAACGTCATCCAGGCTGGTAGTGGTCAGAACCCGGCCCGCCAAGCATCCATGGCGGCCGGATTAGGGCAGGCCGTTCCTGCCATCACGATCAACGATGTCTGTGCATCTGGTCTCTCAAGTATTAACCTGGCAGCTGGGTTAATCCAGTCGGGGCAGGCTCGGGTAGTGATTGCCGGGGGAATGGAGAGCATGACCAATGCCCCCTATGTTTTGAAAAAGGCTCGCGGTGGCTATCGTTTTGGCAATGGTACCTTGATCGATGCCATGCAAGAGGATGCCTTGAAGGATGTCTACGGGGGCTACCCGATGGGGATCACTGCTGAAAACATTAACGAACGCTACCACGTTACCCGTCAGCAGCAGGATGAATTTGCCCTGGCCAGTCACCAGAAGGCAGTCCAAGCGCAGAAAGATGCTGCCTTTGCTCCCGAAATTACGCCGGTGACGATTACCGATCGGCACGGTAGTCACGTGGTCGATCGCGATGAAGCCCCGCGTCCCGATACCTCCATGGCGGCGTTGGCCAAATTGAAGCCCGCCTTCAAGCAAGACGGCACCGTTACCGCTGGTAATGCCTCGGGAATCAACGACGGGGCGGCCGCCGTGGCCCTGGCTTCCGCAACG
>DBOT01000019.1:3914-4076 GCA_002299975.1 Lactobacillaceae bacterium UBA639 | reverse complement strand
CGACGAAGCCCTGTCAGGATACGGGGATGAGATCAGCGTGACGATTGAACCTGATAACGCCATCACGGTCCAAGACCACGGCCGGGGGATGCCGGTTGGGATGCACGCCTCCGGGAAACCAACGCCGGAAGTGATCATGACGGTGCTGCATGCCGGTGGTAA
>DBOT01000019.1:0-3821 GCA_002299975.1 Lactobacillaceae bacterium UBA639 | reverse complement strand
GTGTTAACGCCCTATCGACCCACCTGACGCTGACGATTGTTCGTGACCACCAGCGCTACCAGGAAATTTTTAAGGACGGGGGACAGCCAGTTGGTGCCCTGAAGAAACTGGGAAAAACCAAGGATGGTAACGGGACAACTGTCTCCTTCAAGCCGGACCCGGCAATCTTCACTACCACCGTCTATGACTACAACACCCTTGCCAACCGTCTGCGTGAATCTGCCTTCCTGCTGAAGGGAATCAAGATCATTCTGACTGACAAGCGGCCCGGTCAGGAGAAGCAGGATGTGTTCCAGTACAAGGATGGAATTCAAGAATTTGTGTCCTACCTCAATGAGGGGAAGGATACCCTGGGCAAGATCCTGTACTTTGATGGTAAGCAGGACGGGGTCGAGGTTGAAGTGGCAGCCCAGTACAATGATGGCTACTCCGAAAACCTTCTTTCCTTCGTTAACAATGTGCGGACACCAGATGGGGGGACCCACGAAGCTGGTTTCCGTAGTGCCTGGACCAAGACCTTTAACGAGTATGCCAAGCGGGTCGGCCTCCTCAAGGCTAACGATAAGAACCTTGAAGGAAGTGACGTGCGTGAAGGACTGACGGCGGTCGTTTCCGTGCGGATTCCGGAACGTCTCCTGCAGTTTGAAGGCCAGACCAAGGACAAACTCGGGACGCCGGAAGCTCGGAAGATCGTTGACGGGATCGTCAGCGAGCAGTTGAACTATGCCCTGATGGAAAACGGCGACTTCGCACAGATGCTGATCCGGAAGTCCCTCAAGGCGCGTGAGGCCCGTGAAGCTGCCCGTAAGGCCCGTAATCAGGCCCGGGGTGGTAAACGGAAGAGCAAGAAGGAACGGAACCTCTCCGGTAAGCTGACGCCTGCCCAGTCCAAGAATGCTAAGAAGAACGAACTCTTCCTAGTCGAAGGGGACTCTGCCGGTGGGAGCGCCAAGCAGGGCCGTGATCGTAAATACCAGGCGATTCTTCCGCTGCGTGGTAAGGTCCTCAACACCGAAAAGGCCAAGCTGGATGATGTCTTGAAGAACGAAGAGCTAAACACGATTATCTACACGGTCGGTGCGGGGGCTGGCTCAGAGTTTAACGTTGAGGATTCCAACTACGACAAGATTATCATCATGACGGATGCCGATGATGATGGGGCCCACATCCAGATCCTGCTGTTGACGTTCTTCTACAAGTACATGCGGCCAATGATTGAGGCCGGCAAGATTTATATCGCCTTGCCACCGCTCTACCGCCTGCAGCAGGGACGTGGCGCGAAGACAAAGATCACCTACGCCTGGACCAACGATGAGCTGACTAGCCTGACCAAGAAGATGGGCAAGGGGGCCCAGCTCCAACGCTTCAAGGGTCTTGGTGAGATGAACGCCGACCAGCTGTGGGAGACTACAATGAATCCGGACACTCGAACCCTGATTCGGGTACGAATTGAGGATGCTGAATTGGCAGAACGCCGGGTGACGACCCTGATGGGGAATAAAGTTGAACCGCGGCGGGACTGGATTGAGAAGAATGTCCAGTTCACCCTCAGCGATGACCAGGAATCTGATAAGCTGGTTGAAAACAAGGGCCGCCTGAATGGTTAACCAGGGCCAGCGGTAATGAGACTGAGTAATTGCCCGGTCTCTTTCTTTTTCGTAATTGTGAATAGAAAGGATGCGTTTTTGTGAAGAGCGCTAAAATAGAGACCATGTCACTCGAACAGATCATGGGTGATCGATTTGGTCGGTATTCAAAATCAATTATTCAGGAGCGGGCTCTGCCGGATATTCGGGACGGCCTGAAGCCAGTTCAACGGCGGATCCTGTTTGCCATGAACAAAGATGGCAATACTTATGACAAGGGCTTTCGGAAGTCCGCTAAGTCAGTGGGGAACGTCATGGGTAACTTCCACCCCCATGGTGATAGTTCCATCTATGAGGCCCTGGTTCGGTTGAGTCAGGATTGGAAATTGCGGGAACCCCTGGTTGAGATGCACGGGAACAATGGTTCAATGGATGGGGACCCAGCCGCGGCAATGCGGTATACCGAGGCCCGTTTAAGTAAAATTGCGGGGCTGATGCTCCAGGACATCGATAAGGATACGGTCGAGATGACCCTGAACTTTGATGATACCGAGAAGGAGCCAACGGTACTGCCAGCGCGGATCCCGAACCTGCTGGTCAATGGGGCCACGGGGATCTCTGCTGGTTACGCTACCGAAATTCCCACTCATAACCTGGGTGAGGTCCTGGATGCCCTGATCTACCTGATCAGTCACCCGGATGCCAGCCTCGACAAGCTGATGGAGTTTATTCCGGGCCCTGACTTCCCAACGGGCGGGATCGTCCAGGGAATTGACGGTATTAAGAAGGCCTATCAGACGGGGCGGGGCCGGATTGTTGTCCGGGCCAAGACCGATATAGAGACCCTGCGTGGGGGTCGGCAGCAGATCAACGTCACCGAGATTCCCTATGAAGTCAACAAGGCCCAGCTGGTTAAACGGATCAATGACCTGCGCTTAGCCAAAAAGGTTGAAGGCATTGTGGAGGCCCGTGATGAAACCGACCGGAGCGGACTCCGGATTGCGATCGAACTTAAGCGGGGGGCTAACGCTCAGGGGGTCCTTAACTACCTGCTGAAGAATACGGACCTGCAGATTAACTATAATTTCAACATGGTGGCCATCGATGACCAGCGGCCAATGCGGGTCGGCCTGAAACACATCCTGACCTCTTACCTGGCCTTCCAGAAGCAAGTGGTTCGGCGGCGGACCCAGTTCAACCTGCAAAAGGCCCAGCACCGCCTGCACATTGTTGAAGGGCTGATCAAGGCCTTATCAATCCTTGACCAGGTCATCAAAACCATCCGGGCCAGCAAGAACCGAAAGGATGCCAAGCAGAACCTGGTTGATCAGTACCAGTTCACTGAAGAACAGGCCGAAGCTATCGTTACCCTGCAGCTGTACCGGTTGACCAACACGGACGTCACCGAACTACGGGATGAACAGGCCAAGCTGAACAAGCAGATTGATGAATTCCAACTGATCTTGAACGATGACCATGAGCTGGCGACCGTTCTGCGCAAGGAGATGCGGGCGATCAAGAAGGAATTCGGTAATCCCCGGCGGACCAAGATCGAGGACCAGGTCGAAAAACTCGAGGTCGATACTAAGGTCACGGTGGCCAAGGAGGATGTTGTCGTCCTGGTCTCCCACGCCGGTTACATCAAGCGGAGTAGTCTGCGTTCGTTTAAGGCCTCGGCCCTGGACGAGAATGGTCTGCGGGAAGATGATTATCCACTGTTGATCGAGCAGACGAACACACTGGCCCACCTGTTCATGTTTACCAACCTTGGGCACGTCATCTACCGGCCCGTTCACGAGATTGCTGATGCCCGGTGGAAGGATACTGGGGAACACATCTCCCAGACGATCGGCCTAGCTGATGATGAGGAGATCATCAAGGCCATGCTCTTTGACCGGCTCGACCTGCCAGGAACCTTCCTGATGGGGACCAACGATGGTCAGGTTAAGCAGTCAGCATTTACTGACTACCAGCCGGGTTCACGGTACCGGAGTCATGCCAGTGTTGCCATCAAGCTGAAGAACTCCACGTCACGGCTGGTGAGTGTTGACTACTATGAACCCGCTGATAAAAATCAGTCTCTGCTGGCTATCAGCCGGGATGGCTATGCCGTGCGCTTTGACGTGGCGGATGTCCCAGTAACGGGGATCCGGACGGCCGGGGTTCGGGCTATCAACTTGAAGGATGATGACGTCATGGCAGACCTGGCCCTGGTAACGGCTGGCCAGCGGATTG
>DBOT01000094.1 GCA_002299975.1 Lactobacillaceae bacterium UBA639 | reverse complement strand
TAAAAAAGCCTCGCATTCAAAATTGAGTGCGAGGCTTTTTTGATATTATTTCCACCAGTGACGGCTGATCATGAAGAGCGCCGACAGTAACATCAAAACGAGGGTGATGATGATGGTGAATACCCATGAATACGGACCATTGGCGAGGGGGAGTTTGACGTTTTCACCATAGAACCCGGAAACGATGGTCGGTACCGAGAGGACGATGGAGTAGATGGTCAGGTACTTCATCGTCTGGTTCAGGTCACTGTCAATCACCTTACTGTAGGCGTTGGAGACCCGCTCAGAAACGTCTGAGGTCATCTGGGCCATCTCCAGTCCCTGCTGTGCTTCGACGATGACGTCATCAAGGTCGTTGTTTTGCCGAGTCGACATCTTGTCGGCATAGCGGCGCTTGATTTCTTCGAGCAGGGAAACGTTACCCTTGAGCGAGGTCAGAATGTAGACCAGGCCGGTTTCAATTTCCATAAACTCGCTGATCGCCTTACGTCCCGTGCGCCGCTGCAGGTTACGTTGGATCTGCTGGCGCTGTTGGTCAACCCGCCGCAACGGCCCGAAGTAGTTAGTGGACAGGCGATAGAGGATCGGAAAGACCAGGTTGAGCTTATCGGTAATCGGAGCCCGTCGTTTCAAGATTCGCAACTGGTTGGCGATGATCCCGTTGACGAAGTTGGTCTTGGCGTTAGTGAAGGTAATGATATTATTCGTCGTCAGCATGATCCCAATTGGGGCGGTCTGCGGTGCGGTAACAGCGTGGGTTGGCACGTAGACATCGAAAATCAGCAGGGTTACACCAGCGTCTTGGTCAACTTCGACCCGCGCCTTTTCGTAGGGGTCAATTGCGTAGTCGAGCAGTTCCTTAGTAACCTCATACTTCTTGATCAGGTCCTCACGCTCACGGGGGAGGGGTTCGAAAACACTGATCCACTTACTGCGGTCGTTAATTTCTTCGGTACTCAACAACGCAATTCACCTTCTTGTTTCACAATCTTATACTACTATTCAACTCTTTTTGACCGAAAAAGTAAAGGTGGCCTGGCGGCAGAAGATAAAATGCTGGCGTATTTCCCGGGAAATAAATTAGAATAAAGAAAATAACTGATGGGAGGAATGAGTTGTAATGTGTACCAGTATCTATCAAGTGACCCGTGACCACACCCACCTACTAGCGCGGACCATGGACTGGCCGGTCCTGGCCGTCTCGCCCCTCTTCGTGCCGCGGCATTTTCGGTGGATGACGGCCTTTGACTACCGGGTGTACGAGAACCGGTATGCGATGGTCGGTGGGGGAAGTCTGTCGGCAAGTCGGATTGATGTCTCAGATGGGGTCAATGAGCACGGCCTGATGGCGCAGAAACTGACCTTTGACAATGGGGCTCATTACCAGGATGAACGGCGGGCCGACAAGGTTCAGTTAGCTGCCTATGAATTCATCTTCTGGGTGCTGGGCAACTTTCGGTCGGTACAGGACCTGATTGACCACCTGGACGAGGTCGAACTGATGAGTGAGAAGAACAGCGACACCAAGTATGGTAATCCCGAGCTCCACTTTGCCCTGGCCGATCGTACCGGCCGGATTGTGGTGATTGAGCCGAGTCAAACGCCGTTGAAGGTGATTGATAATCCCTTGGGGGTGGTGACCAATAGTCCTGACTTTGAACGGCAGCTGGCCCAGATGGAACGCTACGTGGAGTTTACCCCAGAGTTTAAAAACGGGCGAGTACCGCTCAACACCCCTCGGGTAACAACGGGGCGGCTTTCGGGTAAGACCAACCCGCCTGGCTACTACTCACCGAGTGCCCGTTTCGTCCGGGCAGCCTACCTGAAGGAACGGTCGGACGTGCCGGCCGATGAGGCGACCGGGTTAATCAGCGAGTGGCACCTCCTGGATAGCGTAACCGTCCCACAGAACCGGCGTCATCAGAAGACCTACTCCGTTTACCGGGCTGTGACGGTAGCGGAGAGCCGCAGCTACTACTTCCAGTCCTACCACCGGGGTGACATCACCAAGCTACAGCTGACTGATGACATGCTCGAGTGGACCAAGCCCAAGGTCTACCACGTCCCTGACCGGCTGACCGTCCGGGAGGTGAAGTAGATGACCGCTGCGATTCGCTGGCACCTCACTGAAATCCTGGCACCTGATCAAGAATCCTGTTCACTACGGGACCTCCTGCATCGGCAGTGGCTGCTACCTGATCGGCTGATCCACTACCTGCGTCGCCGTCAGCACGTCCTGGTCAATGGTCACTACCAAACGGTTAATGAACTGGTTCATGCCGGTGACCAGGTTGAGTTGCTCTTCAATGGGGATGAGATCCGTACGCCAACGGCTAACCATTACCGACCTACCGCTGATCCCCACCTAGAAGTCTTGTTTGAAAATCGCGACCTGCTGGTGATCAACAAGCCCCGGGGCCAGAAGAGTCATCCGAATATAGAGGGAGAAACCGGGACGGTGATGAACGACGTGGCCGGTTACCTGGCGGGAAGCAATGATGGGGCCTACATGGTGCACCGGCTTGACCTGCAGACCAGTGGGGCCATGATTGTCGCCAAAAACCCAATCGTCGTGCCAGTCTTAAACCGCCTGATTGCTGATGGGCAGATCCACCGGGAATACGTAGCGGTGGTTGAGGGCCACTTGGAAGGGGCCGGTTGCTGGGGCTGGCCGATTGGG
>DBOT01000103.1:18349-22588 GCA_002299975.1 Lactobacillaceae bacterium UBA639 | reverse complement strand
GAATACAAGCACGGCAAGAAGGCGGAACTAACCCGGCCAGCCTACGCCGCTAACCTCTTCTTCGAAAATTCAACCCGGACCAAGACCAGCTTCCAGATGGCCGAGATGAAATTAGGGATGCACGTAATGCAGTTTGAAGCGGGCACCAGTTCCGTCAAGAAGGGTGAAAGCCTCTATGATACCGTTAAGACGATGGAATCAATTGGGGTTGATATCGCCGTCATCCGTCACCCCGAAAACGAATACTACAAAGAACTGATCAAGCACCCGGGCCTCAAGATCGGGATTGCCAACGGTGGTGACGGCAGTGGCCAGCACCCATCCCAATGCCTGCTCGACATGATGACGATCCACGAGGAATTCGGTAACTTCAAGGGCCTCAAGGTACTGATCATCGGTGACCTGTCCCACTCCCGGGTGGCCCACTCCAACGCCATGATGCTCAACCGGCTGGGGGCCGAGGTCTACTTTGCCGGCCCTCAGGAATGGTACGACGACGAACTGGCCCAATACGGGACTTTCGGCGACTTTGACGAACTGCTTCCTAAGATGGACGTGGTCAACCTGCTACGGGTCCAGAACGAACGGCTGTCCGGTGCAGAAAACGGCGCATTCGATGCTGAGAAGTACCACCAGCAATACGGCCTGACCAAGGAACGTTACAACAAGATGAAGAAGGGTGCCATCATCATGCACCCGGCACCGGTTAACCGGGGCGTCGAAATCGACAGTGACCTGGTTGAGGCCCCGAATTCCCGGATCTTCCGTCAGATGCAAAACGGGGTCTTCACGCGGATGGCCATCTTGAGTCGGATCCTGCGCTACAAGGGTATTATGTAAGACGGGGGCGACACTATGAGTCAAACCCTCCTGAAGAATGGCCGGCGTCTGGTCGGCGAGCAACTAGTTACCAGTGACGTTCTGATTGAGGACGGCAAGATCATCGCAATTGGGACCGACCTTAATGCCAGTACTGACGCCCAGGTGATTGACCTGAATAATAACCTGATCACCCCGGGCCTGGTCGACATCCATGTTCACCTCCGCGAGCCAGGTTACACCAACAAGGAAACAATTGCGACCGGGAGTCGGGCCGCGGCCCACGGTGGCTTCACCACGATCGCTGCAATGGCGAACCTAAAGCCCACCTGTGACACGCCCGAACGCTTCCGTGCCCAGGAAGCCCGTAACGCCAAGGACGGCGTAATCAAGATCATCCAGTACTCACCCGTCACCAAGAACCGGGCGGGGAAAGAACCGGTCGACGTTACTGCCCAGTACGCAGCGGGGGCCCGCCTTTTCAGCGATGACGGGGCCGGTATTCAAGATGCTGGCGTCGTCTACCGGGCTATGCAACAACTCGCCAAGTATGACCTACCACTGTGTGACCACGCCCAGGATAACCAGCTGGCTAACGGTGGGGTGATCAACGACGGTCCGGTTGCCAAGAAGATGGGGCTGCCGGGGATGCCAAAGATCAGCGAGACGGCCCAGATTGCCAGAAACATCGTGATCGCCCAGGCCACCGGTGCCCATTACCATGTCTGCCACGTTTCAACCAAGGAAAGCATTGAACTGGTCCGGCACGCCAAGCGGTTGGGGATCAACGTCACCTGTGAGGTTACCCCCCACCACCTCCTGCTAGCCGATGCAGATATTCCGGATGATGACGCGGAGTACAAAATGAACCCACCGCTGCGGAGTCGGGAAGATCAAGAAGCCTGCCTGGCCGGTCTGCTTGATGGAACCATCGATTGCATTGCAACTGACCACGCTCCGCACACGGATGTCGAGAAGCACCAGGGCTTCCTGGCCTCACCGAACGGGATTGTCGGTAGTGAAACCGCCTTTGCCCTGCTCTACACCCGCTACGTTAAGAACGGGATCTTCACTCTGGGCCAGTTAATCGACTGGCTGAGCGGGGCTCCGTGCCGGGTGTTCAAGCTGACTAACGCTGGTCAGCTCCAGGTTGGAGATCCTGCAGATATCGCGGTCTTCGACATTGATCACCAGACCACGATCAAGGAAGACCAGTTCTTCTCAAAGGGGCACAACACCCCGTTTGTTGATGACCAGGTCTATGGAGCAACCGTAAAAACATTCGTTGATGGCAAGTTGGTTTACGATCGGGAGGATGCAGAATGAACGATGAACAACGGTTGGTAGTCGAACTGCCGGGCTTGTCCCTGAAGAACCCCGTGATCGCCGCTAGTGGTACCTGTGGGTATGGTCGAGAAATCGCCAGTAACTATGATCTCAACCGATTGGGGTCGTTGGTGATGAAGTCGACCACCCTGCACCCGCGTTCGGGTAACCCGCGGCCCCGGGTCTGCCATACGAGTGCCGGTTGGTTAAACGCCAACGGTCTACAGAACGTCGGTGTCCAACGGGTCGTGGATGAGAAGATCCCGTGGCTGCAGGTCAACTACCCCAAGCTACCTGTGATCGCCAGTGTGGCCGGTTTCTCCAACGACGAGTACGTGGAAGTAACTGATAAGCTGACGACCGGTGGCGGGGTTAACGCCCTGGAATTGAACGTCTCCTGTCCAAACGTCAAGCACGGCGGCCTGGCGATGGGCACCGATCCAGAGACGTTGGAACAGCTGGTTAAGCAGGTCGTTGCCGCGGCCCACGGGGTGCCGGTCTATGTCAAGCTGACTCCCAACGTCACCAACATTGTGCCCCTGGCCCAGGCAGCCGAACAGGGCGGGGCCAATGGGCTGGTGATGATCAACACCCTGACCGGATTGAGCATCAACCTGAAGACCCGACGGCCGGTTCTGGCCAACGTGACGGGCGGTCTGTCTGGCCCGGCCCTGAAGCCCATGGCCCTGCGGATGATCCACCAGGTCCGGAGCATTTCCAAGATTCCAATTATCGGTGTGGGCGGAATCGAGAGTGCTGAGGATGTCCTGGAATTCATGATGGCTGGTGCCAACGCGGTTGAGGTCGGGGCCGCCAGTTTTCATGATCCACTAGCCCTGCCGAAGATTGTGGCGGAACTGCCGATGACGATGGATAAGTATGAGATTGAGAAGTTAACGGACCTATGGGAGGTAAAGTTTTGAAACGCTATGTACCAATGGTCGCAATTGACGTGGCTACAAAGGAAGAAGCGGTCAAGCTGTTTGACGAGCTCGATGTGACGCCGAAGCCGATTGTTAAAATCGGGATGGAAATGTACTACGGACTGGGTCAGGAGATCGTTCGGGAAGCCCAGAAACGCGGCTTCAAGATCTTCCTTGACTTAAAGCTCTATGACATCCCCAACACGGTCCACCGGGCCATGGCCGCCATCGGCCGGCTCGGCATCGACTTCACCACCATCCACGCGGCAGGTGGGACCGAGATGCTGACGGCGGGTCTGGCTGGCCTAGAAGAGGGCGCTGTTCAGGCGGGGGTCCGGCCTGCTAAGCTCCTGGCAATCACCCAGCTGACCTCGATTGATGATGAAATTCTGCATGATCAACAGCATGTTGACCTTTCCCTGATCGAGTCGGTCCAGAACTATGCCCAGCTGGCGGAAAGTGTCGGTCTGGCTGGGGTGATCTGCTCGGCCCATGAACTTCCGGCAATTCGCCAGGTGACCCGGCCGGACTTTCTGTGTATCACGCCTGGCATTCGGCCATCGCTGGCGGTCCACGATGACCAGAAGCGGGTGGTGACCCCAGCTCAGGCCCGAGAACTTGGTAGCAATGGCATTGTCGTGGGGCGGCCAATCACCCAGAGTGCCGACCCAGTCGCAGCATACCAGCAGATTCAACAAGCATTTTTAGCAAATGAGGAGGAAAAATAATTATGACTTATTCACAAAGAGTTGCTAAGGCATTATTAGATATTCACGCGGTTACCCTGAGCCCTGACAAACCCTACACATGGGCAAGCGGTCTGAAGTCCCCAATCTACACGGATAACCGCCTGACGATCTCCTACCCGGATGTGCGCCAAGCTATCTATAACGGGATGGAAGAACAGATCAACCTCCATTTTGCGGATGTGGACGTTATCGCCGGGACCGCGACGGCGGGGATTCCCCATGCTGCTTGGGTTGCCCAGGAGATGGGCCTGCCACTGGTATACGTACGGTCTAAGCCGAAGGACCACGGCCAGGGGCACCAGGTCGAAGGGGTGCTCAAACCCGGTCAAAAGGTCGTTGTGATCGATGACCTGATCTCCACTGGTGGTAGTGTCCTCAATGCAGTCCGGGCGATCAACAATACCGGTGCCCAGGTCATCGGC
>DBOT01000103.1:8587-18254 GCA_002299975.1 Lactobacillaceae bacterium UBA639 | reverse complement strand
ACTTTGATTAAGGAAGCTCAGACTACCGACCAGATCAGCGCTGACCACCTGAAGTCTCTTCAGCAATGGCGTGAAGACCCCATGAAGTGGAGCAAGGAACACAGCCTTAATGCAGTTGGCTAATCGTCACATTCAATTGATAGATTTCCATATACAAGTAAACGCACCAGCACAGCTTGATTAGACTATGCTGGCGCGTTTTACATCAAAAAGAAAACCCGTGCCAGGCCTCAACAGAGGTTGGCACGG
This sequence comes from Lactobacillaceae bacterium UBA639, assembly GCA_002299975.1. Classification (GTDB taxonomy): domain Bacteria; phylum Bacillota; class Bacilli; order Lactobacillales; family Lactobacillaceae; genus Limosilactobacillus. The sequence continues at coordinate 18,005 of DBOT01000103.1, read as the reverse complement.
GTTATTTAGTCTATTACTTAGTCATGTAGTCCCGAGTCATCGGCAGGTTCTTGCCAGAAGCACCCTTAGTGATCAGGTATTGAATTACGTCGATGTTACCGGACTCGAATGAAGCGGCACAGGCCTGCAGGTAGAGGTCCCACATCCGGGTGAAGCGTTCACCCATCATGTCCTGGATCTGAGCGCGGTGAGCGTTGAAGTTCGCGTCCCAGATTTCCAGGGTCCGCTGGTAGTGACGACGCAGCATTTCGATATCGGCAATCTGCATGTGGTTCTCTTCGATGTGTTGAACCATTTCAACCAGGCCGGGAACGTAGCCGCCAGGGAAGATGTACTTGTTGATCCAGCCGTTGTAGGCCCCACCCTGTTGCCGGGTGATTCCGTGGATCAGTGCTACCCCGTCATCGGTGAGGTAGCGTTGGATATCCTTGAAGTAGAGGCCGAGGTTTTCCTTGCCGACGTGTTCGAACATCCCCACAGAGGTGATGTAGTCCCACTTTTGGTCACCGAGTTCCCGGTAGTCGACCAGCTTAACTTCGGCAACGTCTTCCAGACCATCCTTCTTGATCTGTTCTTGGACGAAGCGGTATTGTTCCTCACTCAGGGTAACCCCAGTGACCTTCAAGCCGTATTCCTTGGCCGCCGTCAACATCAAGGTTCCCCAGCCACAACCAATGTCCAGGAAGGTCTTGCCTGGCTTTGGATTGAGCTTCTTTAGGATGTGTTGAACCTTATCTTCCTGAGCCTTGGTCAGATCGTCATGGTTGTCACCAGTGAAGTAGGCACAGGAGTAGGTCATCGTGTCGTCGAGCCAGAGCTTGTAGAAGTCGTTCCCGACATCGTAGTGGCTCTGCACATCGGTTTCACTTTCCTTTTCGGAGTGACCTTGCTTCGGCAGAAACTTACGGAACTTGGAGTTACGCATGAAACTACCGGCACTCTCATAGGCGGATTCAATCAATTTTTGGATGCTACCCTGGATTTCGATCTTACCATCCATGTAGGCTTCCCCAAGTGCGATTGAGGCGTTCTTCGTAATGTCACGAATCGGGATCTTCTCCTTGAACGTGATGGTAACCTCGGGTTCGCCGTCACCGTAAACAACGCTCGAGCCATCCCAGAAGATGATCTTGACCGGGATGTTGAACGAGTGGCTTAACAGTGACTTGTAGAACGTCTTTTCTAACATTAAAGCATCCTTCTTTCTCAAATAATGTCACTATTATAACACTCAACTTTTAGGGTCGTAACTAAATGGAACAACCAGACCAAAACGTTGCTGAAATTACCCCTTTAGGATTAAAATTGAATAAGTTTATTAGATTTTTGAAGGGTGATGATTAATGTGACTGATGCCTGGCATCGCTTCATCAAGAATGTGGAGCTACGCCGCTTTGTGGTCCTATTGTTAATCGTGTTTGCGCTGTGGATGATGCGGTCGATGATGAACATGATCTTGTTCACCTTTATTTTGACCTTCATCGTGGTGAGCTGGGTCCACTTTGTTCAGCGATGGCTACCGCACTTCTCGACCAAACTGCTGGTGATCCTGACTTATCTGGTCCTCCTGATGCTCCTGTACTTTGGGATAACCAGGTATCTGCCCGTGCTGGTGCATCAGGTGGTCAAGATGGTCAACTCGGTGCTTAAATTCTACAGTAGCCGGGACGCGACGAACCTCTACCACTACATTAACCAGTACGTCAGCTGGTCGACAATTATGGCGCAGGTGCGGCACGGGGTCAGCTTTGCCATCAGTGCGCTGACCAGTATCGGGGCCATCACGGTGACCTTCTTCCTGTCCTTTATCCTGAGCTTCTTCTTTGCCCTGGATCTGCAGGAGACGGCCACCTTTTCGAAGCTCTTCTTGAACAGCACCTTTGGCTGGTTCTTCCAGGATCTGGCCTATTTCGGTAAGAAGTTCGTGAATACCTTCGGGGTGGTCTTGGAAGCCCAATTCTTCATCGCCATCTGTAACACCGCCATTACTACGGTCTGCCTGCTGTTCATGAAGATGCCGCAGATCCTGGCCCTGGCCCTGGTCGTCTTTGTCTTCAGCCTGGTTCCGGTAGCCGGGGTAATTATCTCGACAATCCCCCTCAGCCTGGTGGCCTACTCGGTCGGTGGGATTCGTGACGTCATCTACATTATCATCATGGTGATCGTTATTCACGCCCTGGAAGCCTATGTCCTCAACCCGAAGTTCATGTCGAGCCAGACCGACCTGCCGATCTTCTATACCTTCATCGTCCTCCTGGTCGGTGAGCATTTCTGGGGGACTTGGGGTCTGATTGTCGGAGTCCCGATCTTTACCTTCCTATTAGATATCTTAGAGGTAAAGTCAATTCACCAGGGGCCGCGACTACGGCGGCGCACTGCTGCCAATTCTGGCGGTGAAAAATAAAATTCGGAAATTACCCTTTACTTATCACTGAGATTACAGTATCTTAATGATATATCCTTATATTAAATAGTATTTTACAATTTTTGTTCGTATTTCAAGGAGGAAGCCAACGATGATGACTGATATTGAAATTGCCGATCGCGCGGAAATGAAACCGATCAAGGAAATTGCTGCCCAGATTGGCCTGGGTGAGGATGACATCGAACAGTACGGCAAGTACAAGGCGAAGATCACGCTGCCGGTCAAGGCCCACCCAGATAAGAAGCACAAGCTGGTCCTGGTAACGTCAATCAACCCGACCCCAGCCGGTGAAGGGAAGTCAACGGTCCTGGTGGGACTCGGTGACGCCATGAACCAGCTGGGCCATCAGACCATCATCGCAATGCGGGAACCATCGATGGGCCCCGTCTTTGGGATCAAGGGGGGTGCCACTGGTGGTGGTTACAGCCAAGTAGTTCCAATGGAAGACATTAACCTCCACTTCACCGGTGACCTCCATGCCCTGACCAGCGCCAATAACACCCTGGCGGCCCTGGTGGATAACTACATCATGCGGGGGAACGAACTGGGACTTGACCCTCGTCGGATCATTTGGAAGCGGGTCGAGGACGTTAACGACCGGGCCCTGCGGAATGTCGTTACGGGCTTGGGCGGCATCATGCAGGGAGTCCCACGCCAGACCGGCTTTGACATCACGGCGGCCTCAGAACTGATGGCTATCCTGTGCCTGTCCACTGACCTGATGGACCTGAAGAAGCGGGTGGGCCGGATCGTGGTCGGCTATACCTACGACAAGCAGCCGGTCACGGTGGCTCAACTCCACTTTGCCGACGCCATTACCATCCTGCTCAAGGATGCCATCAAACCGAACCTCGTCCAGACCCTGGACCACACCCCAACAATCATTCACGGTGGCCCATTTGCCAACATCGCCCACGGTTGCAACAGTGTCCTGGCTACTAAGACCGCTCTGCAACTGGCCGATTACACCGTCACTGAAGCCGGCTTCGGTGCCGACCTGGGGGCTGAGAAGTTTATGGACATCAAGGAACGGGTCTTGGGTAAGAATCCTGACGCCGTGGTAATCGTTGCTACGGTCCGGGCGCTTGAATACAACGGGGGCGCCAAGCTGGCTGACCTGAAGGAAGAACACCTGCCAGAATTAAAGGTGGGATTAGCCAACCTGAACCGCCACATCAAGAACATGCAGCGGTATGGGGTGCCATTGGTTGTCGCCATCAATCACTTTGTAAGTGACACGGCTGCCGAAATCAAGATGATCGAAGACAACTGCCGGCAACTCGGGGTTAACGTGGTTACGGCCGACGCCTGGGCTAAGGGTGGCGCCGGTACCCAAGACCTGGCCAAGGAGGTTGTCCGGCTGACTGAACAGGACAGCGACTTCCACGAGCTTTACAGCCTCGACGCCACACCAGAGGAGAAGGTTACGACCATCGCCACTAAGATCTATGGTGCCAAGAAGGTGGAATTCAGTCGGAAGGCCCAACGCCAACTCAAGCAGTTTAGTGAACTGGGCTGGGACAAGCTGCCGGTCTGCATCGCCAAGACCCAGTATTCCTTTACCGATGATAAGAATCTGCTGGGGGCCCCAGAAGACTTTACCTTCCACATTCGGGAATTTGTCCCGAAGCTCGGTGCTGGCTTCATTGTAGCCCTGTCCGGTAACATGATGACCATGCCGGGCCTGTCAAAGGTCCCAGCTGCCGTTAACATGACGATTGATGCAGACGGTAAGATCACCGGATTGTTCTAGATTTAACTTAAAAGAGGAGCAAAAGACCGCTCCTTTTTATTTTGCTTGCAATTAATACGAACAATATATAATTAAATACTAAAAAAGTTCGATAAATCTATTGAAGTTGAATGCCGGCTTTGTTATCTTTAAAGCAGATTTAAGGAGGAATCAAAGATGAGTCAGATTAGTGTGGTAATGGGTAGTAAGTCCGACTGGCCAACCGTTAAGGAGGCCTGTCAGATCCTCGATCAATTTGGTGTTGATTATAATAAGAACGTCATTTCCGCTCACCGGATGCCGGACGAAATGTTCGCCTTTGCGAAGGGGGCCGTGGCCAATGGCACCAAGGTAATCATTGCCTGTGCCGGTGGAGCTGCCCACCTGCCGGGGATGATTGCCGCCAATACCCCCCTGCCGGTTATCGGGATTCCGGGGCAGACCCGAGCTCTTGGTGGTATGGACTCCCTTTTGTCGATTGTTCAGATGCCAGCCGGAATCCCGGTCGCTACGACTGCCATCGGCGTTGCAGGCGCTAAGAACGCGGCATTGCTAGCTTTGCAAATTCTCGGGATCACCGACCAGCAGATCCAGGACCAGATCGTTGCCTACCGGAAGCAGATGCACGACCAGGCGGCAGAAAGCGGGGCGCACCTTGACTAAGATGATTCAACAGGGCCAAACGATTGGCATTATCGGCGGTGGCCAGCTCGGCCAGATGATGGCCCTCGATGCTAAGCAGACCGGAATGAAGGTCATTGTCCTTGACCCGACTCCTGCTTGTCCAGCCGGTCAGGTGGCTGACGACCAGATTATTGCTCCCTACGCCGACGTCAAGGCAATCACCGAATTAGCCCGGCGCGCGGATGTCCTGACGTATGAGTTTGAAAACGTCGATCTCAATGCCTTGGAAGACGTGGCAGACAAGGTCTATGTTCCCCAGGGGACGCACCTTCTCTATACAACTAAGAACCGGATCCGCGAGAAGACCTTCCTCCGTAATGCCGGTCTGCAGACGGCCCCCTTCATGGCGGTCAAGGATGCGGCTGACTTGAAGAAGGCTGTCGCTAAGATTGGCTACCCGAGTGTCCTTAAGACCTGCGAGGGTGGCTATGACGGTCATGGCCAGGAGGTCCTGCACAGTGATGCCGACCTGGCGAAGTGTGCGGGGATCCTCTCGACGAAGGACGCGATCCTTGAGGGCTGGGTCCCGTTTAAGCTCGAGTGCTCCGTAATGGTGGCCCGCAACGAAAATGGCGAGGTGACGGTCTTCCCGGTTTCTGAGAATATTCACCATAACGAGATCCTCCACCTCAGCATCGTGCCGGCCCGGATCAGTCCGGAACTGCAGAAGAAGGCTCAGCAGATGGCAATTAAGATTGCCCATGCCATCGACCTGCGTGGAATCCTCGGGGTCGAGATGTTTGTTACCGCGGATGGGCAGATCTACATCAACGAATTAGCACCGCGGCCGCATAACTCAGGCCACTACTCGATCGAGGCCTGCAACTTCTCCCAGTTTGCGATTCATAACCGGGCAATCTGTAACTGGCCATTGCCACAGATTAAGCTCCTCCAGCCGGTCGTGATGGTCAACGTTCTCGGTCAGCACGTCGCCGGTGTCCGCCGGCAGATCGCCAAGAAACCTAACTGGCATTTCCACGACTACGGGAAGGCAGAGGTTCGTCACAACCGTAAAATGGGACACGTTACCATCCTGACTGATGATATCGACGCCACTCTGGAAGAAATTGACAATACTGGGATCTGGCAGGAATAAAGTTCGCCTTTACGCCGAATGGTAACCTGTGCGATAATGATGGAGAATAAGAATAGAGAGGATTTTTAACTGATGATTGATCGTTACACAAGTCCGGAGATGAAGAAGATTTGGAGCCTGGAAACTCAGTACCAGTGCTGGCTGGAAGTCGAAATTGCGGCCGACGAAGCCTGGAGCAAGCTGGGCCACATTCCGGCGGCTGACGTTGAGAAGATCAAGAAAAACGCTAAGTTCAGTGTGGAGGGGATTGCCGAGATTGAGGCCGTTACCCACCACGATGTGATTGCCTTTACCCGGGATGTCTCCAAGTCCCTCGGCCCTGAGCGGAAGTGGGTTCACTACGGCATGACCAGTACCGACGTGGTTGATACTGCTCAAGGACTGCGCTTGAAAAAGGCGAACGATATCATCCGCCAGGACATCGATAACTTCATGGATGTGCTGAAGGAGATGGCCGAAAAGTACAAGTACACCGTCTGCATGGGTCGGACCCACGGGGTGCACGCGGAACCAACGACCTTTGGGCTGAAGGCGGCTCGCTGGTACTCCGAGATGAAGCGGAACAAGGAACGATTTGAACACGCCGCCCGCGGGGTTGAAGCCGGGAAGATCTCCGGTGCGGTCGGTACCTTCGCGGAAATCGATCCTTTCGTTGAAAAGTACGTTTGCGACAAGCTCGGTCTGCGGGCCCAGGAGATCTCAACCCAGGTCCTGCCGCGTGACCTGCACGCCGAATACATCGCCACGATTGCCCTGATCGGGACCAGCATGGAAGAGATGGCCACCGAGATTCGTTCCCTCCAACGGACCGAAATCCACGAGGTCGAGGAACACTTCGCCAAGGGGCAAAAGGGCTCTTCCGCCATGCCACACAAGCGGAACCCGATCGGCTCAGAGAACATCTGCGGCTGTGCCCGGGTTCTGCGGGGTTACATGACGCCAGCCTACGAGGACGTTTCCCTCTGGCATGAACGGGACATCTCCCATTCCAGTGCCGAACGAATGATCCTGCCTGACGCTACCTCACTGATCGACTACATGCTGCGGCGCTTTGGTCGGATCCTGAAGAACCTCGACGTCTTCCCAGAGACGATGAAGAAGAACATGGACAAGACCCTGGGCCTGATCTACTCCGGCCGGGTTTTGCTCAAGCTAGTTAACTCCGGGATGTCCCGGGAGTCTGCCTACGACCTGATCCAGCCATACACCGCCAAGTGCTGGGCTGAACAGATCCCATTCCGGCCACTCCTGGAGGCGGACCCAACGATCCAAAAGCAGCTGACCAAGCAAGACCTTGATGATGCCTTTGATTACCACTGGCATCTCCGTCACGTCGACGATATTTACAAGCGGATTGGCTTGGACTAACCGAATTAATAAAAAATAGTTCATGGCGAATGTGTCATGAACTATTTTTATTTTGATTAATTAGCCAGCGAGTTGTCATGACTCACTGGCTAATTTTTTGCCTTTAAATATACGAACATTATGATGAAAATTATTAGTTTTGTTCTTAAAAACTATTGAAATATGACTAGCTACTTGTTATACTTGCCCCATAAATAGCGAATGGTTTTACGATATCCTACTTTATTGTTCGTGTTTTTAATCAAAGGAGCCAACTGAGTGATGGAAAAGTTACTGTATACCGGAAAAGCAAAACAAATGTGGCAAACGGATGATCCCGAAGTCCTGCGGGTGGTCTACATGGACCAGGCAACCGCGTTGAATGGTAAGCAAAAGGACCATTTTGCCGGCAAGGGGGCCGCTGCCAAGGGGATCTCGGACCTGGTCTTTAACTACCTGATTGAACACGGGATTGCGACCCACTTCATCAAGCAGCTGTCGCCAACCGAAGATTTAGTCAAGAGGTGTCAGATGTTTCCCTTGGAATTTGTCACCCGCAACGTCATCGCGGGCCACTTCGCCAGCCGTTACGGTCTGAAAGAGGGCAAGGTGCTGGCGGAACCGGTTGAGGAAACCTTCTACAAGAGTGATGAACTCGATGATCCATTCATCAACGAGTCCGCCACGATTGCCCTGGGCATTGCCAGTCACGCCGACCTGGAGAAGATGTGGAGCCTCTGCCGGGAGGTCAACGCCCTGCTTAAGCCGCTTTTCGAAAAAGCCGGGATGCAATTAGTTGACTTTAAGCTCGAGTTTGGCCGTCTCGCCGATGGTCAGATTGTCCTCGCCGACGAGTTCTCCCCGGACAACTGCCGGCTGTGGGACCTCAAGACCGACCAGCACCTCGACAAGGATGTTTATCGGCGCAAGCTCGCTGATCTGACCAAGACCTACGACGAAGTATTGAACCGGCTGAAAGATGTCTTGGGAAAGGAAGGCTAATCATGACGAATGTTCGGATTTTTGTAACCTACAAGCAATCAGTATTTGATCCTCAGGGTGAGACGATCAAGGATGCCATTCATAGCTTGGGCCACGACGAGGTTACCGCAGTTAAAGTGGGTAAGTTCTTCGATGTCACTGTTAATGCCACCGGAGACGCGGTTGATAAGGCTGTTAAGGAGATTGCCGACCAACTGCTGGTGAACTTCAACATGGAAACCTACCACTACCAAGTACTGGAGGAAGCAGAATGAGAATCGCAGTAATTGTTTTTCCAGGTTCTAACTGTGACGTTGACCTGTACGAGGCCCTGGGTAGTATTTGTGGCGCGGACGTTGAATATGTCTCCCACCACGAACACAGTCTGGACGGCTTCGATGCAGTGATGCTGCCGGGGGGCTTTTCCTACGGGGATTATCTCCGTGCCGGGGCAATCGCCCGTTTTACCAACATCATGCCGGCAATCATCAAGATGGCTAATGAAGGCAAGCCAGTCTTTGGTACCTGCAACGGGTTCCAGATCCTGACCGAGGCGGGGCTGTTACCAGGAGCACTGAAACGCAACGACAGTCAGCGCTTCGTCTGCAAGACCGTTCCCCTCGAAGTGGTCAATAACCAGACCCTCTTCACGAGCCAGTACCAGCCGCACGAGCGCATTAACTTGCCAATTGCCCACGCCGACGGGAGCTTCTACGCCGACCAGGCCACCCTGGACCGGCTAGAGGCTAACCACCAAGTTGTCTTTCGTTATGCAGAGGAGAATCCAAATGGTAGTTTGCGAAATATTGCTGGAATTACTAACCAGCGTGGCAACGTTTTGGGAATGATGCCGCATCCCGAACGCGCAGTTGAAGCAATCTTAGGAAGCACGGATGGTCTGCGGCTATTCAAGTCACTATTGGCTAACGGACGTGTGAAAGTGGGGGAATAAGCAATGGAACAGGCAATGACGCCCGAAGAGATCAAAGAACAGAAACCGTACCTGGACTGGAGCCTGAGCGAGGACGAATACAACTACATCAGTGAAAAATTACTCGGCCGGCTGCCAAATTACACTGAGACTGGTCTATTTGCGGCAATGTGGAGTGAACACTGTTCCTACAAGAAGTCCAAGCCCGTCCTCCGGCTCTTT
>DBOT01000103.1:223-8469 GCA_002299975.1 Lactobacillaceae bacterium UBA639 | reverse complement strand
GAACCCTACCAGGGGGCCGCAACCGGGGTTGGTGGAATCCTGCGGGACATCTTCAGTATGGGTGCCCGGCCGGTGGCATCACTCGACTCACTGCACTTCGGCGAGCTTGATAATGCGACCACTCGGATGAAGGTCGACGGCACGGTGCGGGGTATCGGTGATTACGGCAACTGCATGGGGATCCCGACGATTGCCGGTGAGACGACCTTTGACCCCTGCTATCAGGGCAACGTGCTCTGCAATGCGATGAGTGTCGGTCTGATGGATCAGAAGGATATTCAGCAGGGAAAGGCCGCCGGGATCGGTAACGCTGTGATGTATGTCGGCGCCAAGACCGGCCGCGACGGCATTCACGGGGCGACCTTTGCCTCCGCGGACTTTAGCGACGAAAACGCTACACAACGTTCCGCTGTTCAAGTCGGCAATCCCTTCATGGAGAAACTTCTGCTGGAAGCCTGCCTGGAGCTGATCACCAAGCACTCAGATTGGCTGGTCGGAATTCAAGACATGGGGGCTGCCGGGATCGTTTCCTCCAGTGCTGAAATGGCTTCAGAAGGAAAGAGTGGTATGGACCTCAACCTGGACCTGGTTCCACAACGGGAAACCGGGATGTCTGCCTACGAGATTATGCTGAGTGAGTCCCAGGAACGGATGCTGCTGTGTGTTAATAAGGGCCATGAGGAAGATGTTAAAAAGATCTTTGACTTTTACGACCTTGATGCCGTTACGATCGGCCGGATCACAGAAGGCCACCAATACGTCCTCCACCACGATGGTCAGGTAGTCTGTGACATTCCGGTTGCCAGCCTGACCGACGATGTCTTAGAAGAAGCCAGCGAGGAGCGCAAACCAGCCCGGATTAAGGCCGCCGAGCAGCAACCGGCCTGGCAGCCACAGATTGATGACCCTGCTGTCACCCTGCGCCAACTGCTTGCTCAGTCAACCATTGCCGACAAGAGCAGCTTCTACCAACAGTATGATTCCCAAGTCCGGACCTCGACCGTAGTGGGCCCCGGGAGCGATGCGGGGGTCCTGCGAGTGCGTGGTACTCACAAGGGCCTGGCGATGACCACTGATGGCAACGGCCGCTTTGTCTACCTCAACCCCGAGGTGGGCGGCCAGATGGCATTAGTGGAAGCCGCCGCCAACGTCATTTCGTCCGGTGCCCAGCCTCTAGCGATTACCGATTGCCTGAACTATGGTGACCCTAACGATCCGGAGATTTTCTGGGAACTTCACCAGTCAGTTAAGGGGATGGCCGCGGCCTGCCGGACCTTCAACACGCCAGTGATTTCCGGGAATGTTTCCCTGTACAACGAAAACAATGGCCGGGCCATTCATCCAACGCCGATGGTCGGAATGGTTGGCCTGATCAAGAACATTGACCGGGTTGTCCCGAGCTTTGTCCAGCATGCCGGTGACCGGGTTTACCTGGTCGGCCGGACCCGTGATGATTACGCCGGGTCAGAACTGCAGAAGATGCTGACGGGCGAGATCAACGGGGTCGTTCAACCCTTTGACCTTGACCAAGTTCACGATTACATGGCCCGTTTGCTGCACACGATGGAGAATGGTCACGTGGCCAGCTGTCATGACCTCAGTGAGGGTGGCTTGGGAGTTGCCCTGGCCGAGACCCTCTTTAAGACCGACCGGGGGCTGAACCTTAACCTTCGCCACCTGAATAGTGCCCAGCTGTTTAGTGAAACGCCAGGACGCTTTGTAGTGACGGTGCGGCCCGACCATGTGGCGGCGTTTGAACAAGACCTCGGTGATGCCGTCCAGCTGGTCGGTGAAGTTACCAATACTCATTGGCTGGAAGTCCACATGGCTGACAATGAGTTGAACCTCAGTGTTGATGAATTACAGAAGATTTGGGAGGAGGCAATCCCGTGCCAAATGAAATCAAAGGACTAAATGAGGAGTGTGGGGTCTTCGGTGTCTTTGGTACGCCGGATGCTGCCCAGCTGACTTACTATGGTCTCCATACCTTGCAGCACCGGGGACAGGAAGGGGCCGGGATCGTGTCGACTGATGGTAAAAGCCTCTACCAGCATCGTGACCGCGGGTTGCTGGCCCAGGTCTTCGCCGATCCGACCGAACTCAAACGATTAGTTGGCGATTCCGCAATTGGGCACGTCCGTTACGGCACCAGTGGTCACAACTCGATTGCCAACGTCCAGCCCTTTCTCTTCCGTTTTCATGACGGGGATGTTGCCCTAGCTCACAACGGTAACCTGACCAACGCCGTTACCCTCCGCCGGCAATTAGAGGATGATGGGGCGGTCTTCCAATCAGACTCGGATACAGAAATTCTGATTCACCTGATCCGCAAGCACATCCGGGAAGGCTTCATTCCCGCCCTCAAGAAGAGTCTTAACCAGGTTCACGGCGGTTTTGCTTTCCTACTCCTACAAAAGGACCGGTTAGTGGCAGCCCTAGATCCTAATGGTATTCGGCCTCTCTGCATTGGGCAGTTGGCCAACGGCGCCTATGTGGTGGCCAGTGAGACCTGTGCCCTAGACATCGTCAACGCCACCTTTATCCGTGATGTTCAACCGGGGGAGCTGATCGTGATCGACCGGGATGGCCTGCATATCGATCATTACACCACTAATACCCGCCTGGCGATCTGCTCGATGGAGTACATCTATTTTGCCAGACCAGATTCCATCATCCACGGGGTGACGGTGCACAACGCCCGGAAGAAGATGGGCCGCCTGCTAGCTCGCGAGCACCCGGTTGATGCTGACATGGTGATCGGGGTGCCGAACTCCTCACTTTCCGCGGCCAGTGGTTATGCTGAGGAGTCAGGTCTCCCGTATGAGATGGGACTGATTAAGAGTCAATACGTGGCCCGGACATTCATCCAACCAACCCAGGCCCTTCGTGAGCAGGGGGTTCACATGAAACTCTCTGCCGTCCGCGGGGTTGTCAGTGGCAAACGAGTGGCCGTGGTTGACGACTCGATCGTCCGCGGCACGACATCTAAGCAGATCGTCAAGATGCTCCGCGATGCTGGAGCCAAGGAAGTTCACCTGTTGATTTCCTCACCGCCATTCCGTTTTCCGTGCTTCTACGGGATTGACATTTCGACCCGGTCAGAACTGATGGCGGCCCACTACTCGGTTGAGGAGATGCGCCAGCAGATTGGTGCTGATAGCCTGAACTTCCTGAGCGTTGATAGTCTGATCAAGGCCATCAACGTTCCTGATGCTGGGGACGCCCCGGATGGCGGCCTGACGGTGGCCTACTTCACGGGAAAGTACCCGACACCGCTCTATGACTACGAGGCCGGGTATCTGAAGTCACTGAATGAACAAGAACTGCGTGCGCAAAGGAGGCAGTGAGGATGAATCGATACCAAGAAGCGGGAGTTGACGTCAACGCGGGCTACGAGTTGGTTCACCGCATTAAGGACGCTGTCAAGTCTACCGATCGTCCAGGGATGATGACTGGGATCGGAAGCTTTGGCGGCATGTTCAACCTGAGTGCGTTACACGTGAAACATCCGGTACTGGTCTCCGGCACCGATGGGGTAGGGACCAAGTTGCTGCTTGCCCAACAACTGGACAAGCACGATACGATCGGGATCGATGTCGTGGCAATGTGTGTCAACGATGTCCTGGCCCAGGGTGCCGAACCGCTCTACTTCCTGGACTACATTGCTACCGGGCATAATGACCCGGCCAAGATGGCGGCAATTGTCAAAGGTGTGGCGGCTGGTTGCCGTGACGCCGGGGCTGCCCTGGTCGGTGGTGAGACTGCTGAAATGCCGGACATGTATGATCGTAACGAGTATGATCTGGCCGGGACTGTCACTGGGGTTGCCGAGAAAGAGCACCTGCTGACGGCGGACTTGCCTCAAGCGGATGATATCTTGCTCGGCCTTCCTTCTAGTGGCCTTCACTCCAACGGTTTTTCCCTGGTTCGCCAGATTCTCTTCAAAGATCACGACGTTCAGCTGAACGATCGTCCTGCAGCGTTGGGCGGTCAGTCGGTGGGGGAGGCCTTGCTGACGCCGACCGAGATCTATGTTCGCCAGGTTCTGCCGCTAGTACAAGCCGGTTTGCTTCATGGGATTAGCCATATCACAGGTGGCGGCCTGATCGAAAACGTTCCCCGGATGTTTAGTGACCAGCTTCAGGCGGTGATTGACAGTCAGTCCTGGCCCGGGTTACCAATCTTCAAATACTTGAAGGATCTTGGTCACCTCGATCCGGCCGACTGTTTCCAAACTTTCAACATGGGAATCGGGCTGGTCCTGGCTGCCTCTCCAGCCCAGGCCGCGACTGTTCAGCGGCAACTGCAGGATGTCGGTCAGGCAAGTTACCCAATCGGCCGTCTGCAACAGCGGCCTGAGAATGAAGCAAAGATTGTAATCAAGTGAGGCGTTTGAGATGAGAACCGCAATTTTAGCATCTGGTAACGGGACTAACTTTGAAGTCCTGGCCAAGCATTTCCAAGAAGGCGATCTGCCCGGTGAGCTGGCTCTGCTCTTTTGCAATCACCCGGACGCGCCGGTGATGGACCGGGCCAAGCGTTTGGGTGTCCCGGCAGTCAGCTTCACCGTCAAGTCCTGCGGCGGCAAAGCGGCCTATGAAGAAAAACTCTTGGCTGTCCTCCAGGAATACCAGATTGATTTTATCGCTCTGGCTGGTTACCTCCGGGTGGTGGGGCCGACGATTCTGGATCATTATGATCACCGCATTATCAACCTCCATCCAGCCTGGTTGCCCGAATATCCAGGCCTCCACTCAATTGAACGGGCCTTTAACGATCACCGCTCCCAAACTGGGGTGACGGTTCACTATATTGATGCCGGTCTGGATTCCGGTCCGATCATTGCCCAGTGCCACATTCCAATCCTGGATACGGACACGGAGGAAAGCCTGGAGAGTCGCGTTCACGATACTGAACACCAGCTTTACCCGTTAGCATTGAAACAAGCGTTGGTTGCATTGAACAAAAAGGAGAATTAACTCATGAAACGTGCATTGGTAAGTGTATCTGATAAGACGAACCTGGTTCCCTTCGTTAAGGGCTTGGCCGCAAATGGCTACGAGATTGTTTCTACTGGCGGAACCAAGAAAGTGCTCGATGATGCTGGTATTTCAACTATTAGTATTGAAGACGTTACTCATTTCCCAGAGATTCTCGATGGTCGCGTTAAGACCCTGAACCCATACGTTCACGGCGGCCTGCTGGCCCGGCGTGAATTGCCAGAACACATGGCGACACTGAAGAAACTCAATATCACCCCAATCGACTTGGTCTGCGTCAACCTTTACCCATTCAAAGAAACGATTGAAAAGCCGGGCGTCAAGCTGGCCGATGCCATCGAAAATATCGACATTGGTGGGCCATCAATGGTGCGGTCCGCTGCTAAGAACTACCGCGACGTAACCGTGGTGGTTGACCAAGCCGACTACGATACGGTTCTGGGTGAAATCAAGGATGGCGGCGATACCACTCTGGATACCCGGGCCAAGTTGGCAGCCAAGGCCTTCCGCCACACCGCGGCTTACGATGCCCTGATTTCCCAATACCTGACCAAGCAGGTTGGCCTGGAAGATCCCGAACAGCTGAACATGACCTGGGATCTGAAGAAAACAATGCGTTACGGAGAAAACTCACACCAGAAGGCTTGGTTGTACGAAGATGCCCTGCCAAAGAGCTACTCCGTCCTGAGTGCCAAGCAACTGCACGGGAAGAAACTTTCCTATAACAACATCAAGGATGCCGACGAAGCCCTGCGGTGCATCCGTGAATTTGACCAGCCAACCGTAGTCGCCATGAAGCACATGAATCCATGTGGGATTGGTCGGGGGCAAACCCTGGAGGAAGCCTGGGACCGGGCCTACACTGCTGATCCCGTCTCAATCTTCGGTGGGGTGATTGCCCTTAACCGCCGGGTTGACCTGGCCACGGCGGAGAAGATGCACAAGATCTTCCTGGAAATCGTGATTGCACCAGGCTTCGATGACGATGCCTACGCAGTGCTGGCCAAGAAGAAGAATATCCGCCTGCTCAGCCTGGACTTCTCTAAGAAGGATGAACCAGCCCGTCACGAACTGGTCACTGTTATGGGTGGGGCCTTGATGCAGGAACAGGATACCCTGAAGGAGGACTACCACGATTGGAAGTGCGTCACAAATGTTCAGCCAACCGAGGAGCAACTCAAGAATCTGATGTTTGCCTGGAAGGCCGTTAAGCACGCCAAGTCGAATGCCATTGTCCTAGCCAATGACGAGCGGACCCTGGGTGTTGGTGAAGGTCAGCCGAACCGGATTGATTCCCTGAAGATTGCCGTTAAACATGCCGGTGACGCGATCGATGACCGGACTGTGATGGCTTCGGATGCCTTTTTCCCGTTTGGTGACTGTGTTGAATATGCCGGTAAGCACGGGATCAAGGCCATCGTTCAACCGGGTGGTTCAATTCGGGACCAGGAGTCAATCGACATGGCAAATAAGTATGGCATTGCGATGGTGACGACTGGTATTCGTCACTTCCGTCACTAAACTAAGCTGGGGTGTCATAAATGGTAGAAGAAGTAAATGTACTAGTTGTTGGCGAGGGTGGTCGTGAATTTGCCATTGCTCGTAAGCTCCAGGAGAGTCCCCGAGTTAAACAGGTCTACTGTGCTCCCGGTAATGTGGGGATGCCCACAGTCGGCGTCCAACCGGTGGACATTGCCGAAACGGACTTCGCGGGTCTGATTCATTTTGCTAAGGAGCACCAGGTCGCCTGGACCTTTGTGGGCCCCGAGGACTGCCTGGTCGACGGAATTGTCGATGATTTTCGGGCGGCGGGATTGCTGGCGTTTGGCCCGACTGCCCGGGCCGCTCAACTGGAAGGCTCCAAGGACTATGCCCTTAACTTTATGAACAATTATGGAGTACCAACTGCCCGGCACGCTTCCTACCGTGACCAAGCCAGTGCGATCGCTAACGTTGACCAGTTCGGTTTCCCAGTGGTGATTAAGGAAAATGGTCTGGCCGGGGGTAAGGGCGTGGTGATTGCCCCAGATAAAGTGACCGCCGTGCAGACAATTAAGGAGATGTTCGATCGTGGGCAGGCCCGATTGGTATTGGAAGAATGCCTGACGGGTCCCGAATACTCCATGTTTGTCCTTTTAAGCGATGATCAGTACCGGATTCTGCCGATGGCCCAGGACCATAAGCGGGCCTTTGATGGTGACCGGGGTCCCAACACCGGGGGAATGGGCGCTTATAGTCCACTGCCCCAACTAAGTACGGCCGATCGCCAAGCGATGATTGACCAGGTGGTGGTCCCTACTGTCCATGGCCTGGTGGCAGGAAACTACCACTACCACGGAATCCTCTATATTGGCCTGATCATGACCCCCGATGGTCCCAAGGTGATTGAGTATAATGTTCGGCTGGGAGACCCAGAGACCCAGGTAATTCTGCCACGGCTGAAGACCGATCTCTTTGAACTGGTGGATGCCGCCATTCATGACCGGCCCCTCCCAGCAGTTGAGGTTAATGCTGCTGCTTGTCTAGGGGTCGTGTTGGCCTCCAAGGGCTACCCGACCAATCCGCTGCATGGGCAGTCCCTTGGTCACCTGCCTCAAGTGGCGGGAATTGATCTGGACTATGCCAACGTCACTGGCAACTTAGATGACCTTCGGGGCAACGGCGGTCGTCTGTTGATGGTGCTGGCCCAGGCAGATAACCTCCAGGAAGCTCATGACCGGGTTTACAACTACCTGGCAAACCTGGATGAGCCAGACTGCTTCTACCGTCATGACATCGGCGCTAAGGCCGGATTAAATTAGTTATAAGAAGGCTCCCAACCGCTATTGGTTGAGGGCCTTTCTTGCTATAATTGGCTTACTAAAAACGAAATGAGGAGATGACGATGAGAAAAAACAATAACCGCCTGATTGGCCTGACGGTACTGGCCGTTGTGATTATGCATATCCTGGCCGAAAGTAATCTGCTGGCCCCTATTTGGTCACGCATCCTGGATACGGCGGCCTCACTGCTGATAGTGGTTGCCATCGCCTACATTGCCTTGGGAAAACATGCGAACGTGAGTATCCTCAGCGGGTCCCGGCGCGAGCTGACTGCCACTAGCCAGCAGATCAGCAGTGTGAACCTGCTGGGTGGCACTAAACTCTACCTCGGCCCTGGGGATGACCAGGTCGTAATCGATGCCAGTTTCATCAATATCATGGGTGGCGGTGATATTTACCTACCGGCTGGCTGGCGGGTAGAAGA
>DBOT01000103.1:0-214 GCA_002299975.1 Lactobacillaceae bacterium UBA639 | reverse complement strand
CATTGAAGCTATTGGGTGGGGTTACCGATAAGCGGGGCACCCATGTTACCGGCCCGGCCCCGACGATCCGGGTGAGCGGCTTCCTCTTGTTTGGCGGGGTGACGATCAGGGAACTTCCCCAGGCGGCAATTAGTGCGTCATCGTGATTGGATTCACGAAAAGCCAACATTTTGCGGGGCTGCCTATTGGCATTTATCGGCGATTGGATTAAAAT
>DBOT01000129.1:3053-4420 GCA_002299975.1 Lactobacillaceae bacterium UBA639 | reverse complement strand
TTAAAATGAAATGAAGGAGGGAGCAACAGTAATGCGCTATTTAAAGAAAATCCTACTGATTCTTACAGCAACAATTATCGGAATTGCAATCACCAATCAAGTTAACGCTGCGAATAACTTTCATCAGCCAAAGAACACTGTCTATCAAGTCACTTACATTAACGCCGGAGCCTACCAAACTCGACACCAATTTGCTATTTTCAACTCCCAGGGTCATGTGATCTATATCGATGTTGAGGACATTGACGAGAGCGGCACCCCCATTGTGGATGACCAGGCCACGACAACACAACGGCGAGCCCCCCAGCTTCTCCATCGTTATCTCAATAATCGCCAGGCTCGCAATCGCGCGGCTAAGTCGACGGGCTTTGTCGTTCGCCCCCATCAGTACGTCCGTATCCAGAACCACCTAATTCCAGATGCCGTAACGGGAAAGGTGAATTCTGAATCAACAGGAGCATTCACCATCACCTTACCGGCTGAGGCTAAGTACCAGACAATCCAATTCAAACCAGCTTCAGCGCGGTACCAATTAAAAAAATAGCGTGAACGGGTAATAGCATTCCCATTCACGCTATTTTTTTATGCTCTCAGAAGTGGTTCGGCCACCTGAATGAGGTCGGCAACGGCCAGATCAGTGTTCCCAGTGACAATCTTCGGTGAACCCCCACCGTTAACCGTCCCCAGCTCCTGGAACTTAGCCAACACATCACGGGCCTTTCCACTCGGTGAGATGACGGCAAAACTCGTTTGCTTCCCCACTTGGGCGACCAGTAACTTATCGTGGTCAACCTGCCGTAACAGCTGCGGGGCCAGCATCGACATCTCACTTGGATCGTCCAATTGAACCTGGTTGATAACTTGGTCGGTAGCCAGAATATCCTTAGCCTTCATCCCCATCAGTTCCTTCTTGAGGGCCTTGAGCTGCTTCTTCATTGTCTTATTCTTAGCAACCAGCTCCCCAGCTTTTTCGACAACCTGATCTTCTTTGGCGCTAAGCGTTGCCGAAACCTGCTTCAGGGCTGCATCATCCTTCTTCAGGCGGTCATTCGTCGCCAGGTTAACCGTAATGTAGATCTTGGTACCGGCCGAAACCTTCTCCGTCCCCAGGATGACAAAGCTCTGCAGTTGACCGGTATGGTTAACGTGGCAGGTCCCACAGGGCTGAGTATTGATCTCGCCAAAGTGAACAAGGCGGACCAGGGGGTACTTCTGATAGGCCGGATCAGGATACTCACTGCCCTTGACGTAGGTGAAGCTGGTGTGGATGTCCTGGTGAATGACGTTGTTCATCCAGTCCTCCACATCCCGTAGCTGATCTGCACCGACCTGCTTGCTGTCCACGATGTACCACTCATTTTCCGGGT
>DBOT01000129.1:0-2991 GCA_002299975.1 Lactobacillaceae bacterium UBA639 | reverse complement strand
CTTTGAACCGTCGTGTTGATCCACCGGGTCCGGGCATCGACTTTCATGGTAATCGGGTCATGCAGTTCCCCCGCCACCTGGTGGTAGAGGGTCTCCCCGTCCCACTTCAGGTCGGTGACCGGCTGACCGTTGATCGTCCCGTGATCGGCGAGCTGACCACCCTTTTCACCGTAGAAGACCGTGTCATCAAAGGCATAGTATCCGTCCTTAACGTCCTTAATCTTGGTTGTACAAGTCAGTTTTTCAAAGTCATCGTAATTTTTCATTCTAATCTTCTCCCTTCAAAACCATATCGAGGTGAGGAATCCCATCCTCCGGGTACACATCCGAAACGGGTTGAAAGCGCAACGATTCATAGAACTTCTGCAGGTAGGCCTGGGCCTGAATCTGAATTGTTTCTCCCGGAAAAAGACGGTGAGTGGCCTTGATTGTCTGCTCAACTAGTTGCCGACCATAATGATTCTTCCGGTACTGCATCGGCACGAGCACCCGGCCAAAGGTCACCTTGCCATCGCTGCGCCGATAGATCCTGGTATAACCAACTAATTGGTCAACATCATCGAATAACATGAGGTGGGCAGCATGATAATCATCCTGGTCAACTTCTTGGTATGCGCAATCCTGCTCGACTACAAAGACCTTGATCCGTTCTTCAACGAGCCGGCACCACTCCTGGGCCGTCATTTCATCCAGCTTCTTAATTACCGTCTTCATTAAAAAATTCCTCCTTTTACGCAAAAAGCACCCAACCTTATTTCTCTTTCATCCGAAAGCCCTAACGAAATAAGGTTGAGTGCTATTATTCCCGGTTCCGGGGAACCAGGTAGCATATTTAATTGTGGTTAGTATAACATATTTTCCGCGGGGAGCAAGTTATTCTTTGAGGAACGTTACCCCAACCGATAACAAATTCCACCGAAAATACCGCACCGCGTGATCAGTACCAAGCCGGCTTGTCACCATCAGTTCCGGGTTTGTCGACCCCAAAATCCTTACGGACGTATGGTGCCGGATTTTCAAGAATCTTGGCGACAAAGTTCCCGATCGACTTCCGTGAAACCTCAGTCCCCTTGAAGGTCTCGCCCCGTTCTGTCGTCTCATAGTCAATCTCATCCTTATTGGTCAACCAGGCCGGCCGGATAATCGTGTAGTCAAGGTCCGATCCAGAAGCCACGTCGGCCGCTTGCCGGTAGGTTCCCAGGTAGCTGTCCTGTTGGCCGCCACCGAGCTCGGCGTTGTTCCACTCGCCAAACTTGCCGGGTACCTCATCGTAAATCCCAATCGAGGAAATCCAGACTAGTTGCTTAACCCCATGTTTGTCCATTGCCTGAACAATATTGCGGGCCTGCTGAGCAATCTGCGGGTTCCGTAAGTTAGCATAGACCGCGTCTGCCTGCACAACAGCGGCATCCAATTCGGCCATCTTCAGTGTATCACCTTTAATCACGGTTTCCCGACTTTCATCAACATTACTGAGGTGTTGGGGGTGTCGGGTAAAGAGCAGGAGGTGATCATCGCTGCCTTTCAATAGGGCCTTAATAGCGTGACCAGCAATCTGTCCCGTAGCACCGAGAATCAAAATTTGTTTTGTCATCACAATTCCTCCTCTTAACTACTCATCTGCTTACGGTTCCAGTATAGGTGACCACAGTTCTTATTAAAAGTAAGCACTTTGTAGTAAGTTAGTTACACTCAGGTAAGGTTTAATTGAGTCCCAATGAAAAGCACCGATTCATCTTTTTCGCAGAATTTCCGTAACCGTATAAGAGCGTTATGATAGGTGTGAATAGGTGAGAAAGGAGTCTAAAAAATGAGTCAACAGGAAAAGCTATTTAATACCGGTGCCGACTATGCCCTCTCCATCATTGGCGGTAAGTGGAAGCCCGTCATCCTTTACCTGCTGGCAGGCCATCCCCGGCGTACTAGCGAATTAGTCAAGCAGCTCGGTACTTCATATAAGGTGCTCAGCGACCAGCTGCGTGAACTGGCCGATGCCGGAATCGTTATCCGGAAGAGCTTCAATACCGTTCCGCCCCACGTTGAGTACCGTTTGACTACCGCAGGAGAGAATCTCTACGCCGCCCTACGCTACCTTAACTACTGGGGTGAAAAGAAGGCCGCTAAAACGCCCGGAGTCTCGATCATGTGCACCGATGCCATGAAGCGAGCCGGTGACGATGGTCTCTGTGTCATCACTAAAAAGCACCTCCATCATTGGCGACAGGAAATCGTCAAACAACACTAGAACTAAAAACACCACCCAGCGTTAACTTGCTGAGTGGCGTTTAGTTTTTTAATGCTGGTCAATAGCGTGGTTCAGCTTCCGCTGGTTGGCGAAGAAGATCAACAGGATCAGTGGGATGATTACCAACATCACCGGATAGAAGTACTTCACCGGCATCGTACTGTCGATGATCCCACCGATAATCGGTCCCAGTGACATCCCGACGTCCAGTCCCAGAAAGAAGGTGGAGCTGGCCAGTCCGCGTTCCTCTTGCGGCGCCAGCATCATCGCCGTTGACTGGCAGACAGAGTAAATGATGCCGTAGCCAAATGCCATTCCGGCCGCCGCCAGGGCCATCTCCCAGTTGGTGTGCATGATCGTCAGCATGACCAGGTAGAAGGCCGTGGCCACTGTGCTGGTGATCAGCCAGGGACCGAAGCGCACTGTATCAAACTGGTTACGCAGGAATAGCCGAATCAGCAGTAACACGGCCGCGTAGATCAGGAAGTAGGCACCCACCGCGATCGGTAGATGGCGTTGCTCCGTATAGGTAACGATGTCCGCCTGGGTAGCGAAGTACGGGATTGCAAACAGGGCCACCAGACAGGCCACCGGCACCGAATCCCGCTGAATAATCTTGAAGTGGTGGCTCCGAGCAGTCCGGGCGGTGGCATTTGGCTTAGCCCGGTTGCCAACAAACTGGATCGTCACCACCATCATCAGCGCAGAAAGAGCGGAAATGATGATCGCGTCACGGTAGCCAATCG
>DBOT01000030.1 GCA_002299975.1 Lactobacillaceae bacterium UBA639 | reverse complement strand
GATACTTACGGCTTCCCAATCGAACTGACGAAGGAATACGCTAGCGACGAGGGCCTGACGGTTGACCAGAAGGGCTTCGAAGCAGCGATGACTGAACAGCAGAACCGGGCCCGGAACGCTCGTGACATGGATAACGGGATGGGTGTTCAAACGGACCTGTGGACCGACTTCAAGGAAGACAGCAAGTACGTTGGTTACACTGATCTGACGGTTGACAATGCCAAGGTTATCGGTCTAGCTCATGATGGTAAGCAGGCTGATTCTGCCGACGCCAATGACAAGGACATCGAAGTCATCTTTGACGTCACCCCATTCTATGCCGAAATGGGTGGCCAGGTTGCCGATACTGGTGACATCATCGATAACTACGGCAAGAAGGTTGGCCGGGTTGTTGACGTTCAGCATGCGCCAAACCAACAGAACCTGCACCGGGTTGAACTGACGGCCCCACTGAAGAAGGGTGCTCGTTACAAGCTGGTTGTTGATCGTCTGCGTCACCTGAAGATCGAAAAGAACCACACCGCAACCCACTTGCTTGACCAGGCATTGCGGAACGTCTTGGGTGGTCACACTCAACAGGCTGGTTCACTTGTTGAAGAACACTACCTGCGTTTTGACTTCAACCACTTTGGCCAGGTTACGGCTAAGGACCTGCAGGCAGTTGAAAAAATGGTCAACGAGCAGATCTGGAAGGAAATTCCGGTTAAGACCGTTGAAACCGACATCGACTCAGCCAAGGAGATGGGTGCCATTGCCCTCTTCTCCGACAAGTACGGTGATAAGGTTCGGGTTGTTAAGATTGGTGACTACAACACTGAATTCTGTGGTGGTGATCACGTCAAAAACACCAACGAACTGGGTCTTTTCAAGATCGTTTCCGAAGGTGGGGTTGGTGCCGGTGTTCGGCGGATCGAAGCCGTTACCTCTAGTGACGCCTTCAAGTTCCTCCAGGATCGCGATAACCTGCTTGAACAGACGGCAGCAGAATTGAAGACTGCCCAAATTAAGGAGGTTCCTCACCAGGTAGTAGCTCTGCAAGCTGACCTGAAGGAAGCCCAGAAGAAGAGTGCTGATCTGGAAGCTAAGATCGCTGCTCAACAGGCTAATAACGTCTTTGAAAACGTTCAGGACACCAAGCAAGGTAGCATGATCGCCGCTGAGGTCAAGGTTGCTGGAATGGGCCAGCTTCGTCAACTGGCTGATAGCTGGCGGGCTAAGAAGCTCTCCGACGTATTGGTTCTCGGAACAGCCAACGGCGACAAGGCCAACTTGTTGGTTGCCGTAAGTGACGACAAGGTCAAGGCCGGCTTAAAGGCTGGTGACCTGATCAAGTCCATCGCCAAGGCCATCAATGGTGGCGGTGGCGGTCGGCCAAACCTGGCCCAGGCTGGTGGGAAGAACCCAGCCGGGATCCAGGATGCGCTGAAGCTTGCCAAGGAATACATGGATAAGTAACCGTAATTATGCAATAAGGATAACCGAGGGCTCCCCGGTTATCCTTATTTTTTATCTAAGGAACGTCACAATTGTGATTTAGTAATATTTATAGTAGAATATACAACTAAGAGACTAGCCGGAGGTGACGATTTATGACTACCAATAATGATGAAACAATGTTCTATGACTTTGGTCAGGAACGGCAGAAGAATATCAAGGATACCCTCAAGACGGTATATGAATCTTTAGAGGAAAAGGGCTACAACCCGATCAACCAGATTGTGGGTTACCTTCTGTCTGGTGATCCGGCATACATTCCCCGTTTAAATGATGCCCGGAATTTGATCCGCCAGCACGAACGTGACGAGATCATTGAGGAATTAGTTGTGTCGTATCTGAAGAATAATGGTGAGACTAAATGAGACTAATGGGTCTGGACGTCGGTTCAAAGACAGTCGGGATTGCGGTTAGTGATCCCTTGGGCTGGACAGCGCAGGCAGTTGAGATCATTCCCATTGACGAGGATAATGAAGTCTTTGGGATTGACCGCGTTGCCGAGCTGGTGGCCAAGGAAAAGGTTGCGGGATTCGTGGTCGGCCTACCGAAGAACATGAACAATACGGAGGGGCCGCGGGTAGATGCTTCGAAGCACTATGGTGAACTCCTCACCCAACGTTTTCCCGATATTCCCGTTGATTTCCAAGACGAACGACTAACTACCGTTGAGGCTCACCGGATGTTGGTCGAAGAAGCCGACATCTCCCGGGCCAAGCAAAAAAAGGTGATCGATGAAGTCGCTGCAACCTTTATCTTGCAGAGCTACTTGGATCGTCACGGCCGCTTAGTCCAGAAATTAAAATAAGGATGAATTGATATGAGCAAACAACAATCTAATAACGATGAAAACTTAATCACCCTGATCGACGAGGACGGGAATGAACAGCTCTTCAAGGAGTTGTTTACCTTTGATTCTGATGATTATGGTAAGTCCTACATCTTCATCTATCCTGCTGAACAGGAGAATGATGATTCGGTTGATATCCAGGCTTACATCGTTGCAGATAACGAAGACGGCGATGGCCAGGACTTAGTACCGATTGAGGATGATAAGGAATGGGACATGGTTGAACAGGTCCTTAATACCTTCCTCGATGATGATGGGAACTTTAATGCTTAAAATATAGCGAGTAATCGGGAAGTGATAGCCATGGCGCTGTTGCTTCCCTTTTCTATCGATAGGACAATAACATGATTCTAACAACGTTAATTATCTTGATCCTGATTGGCTGCTTCATCAATGGTCACCGCCGTGGCCTGTTGATGATGGCCTTGTACACAGGTACCTACCTGGTCAGCTGGATGATTGCCAAATGGGGTGCCCGGGCGCTCGGCGGTGGTTTGAGCAGCTTACTACCCGACGTCAGCCAGAGCGCGGCGTATTCAACGACGGTCCTGAAGGCGGTTGACAATAACGCCTTTTTCTATAACGGCATTGCCTTTCTGGTGATTTTTACCCTGGTCTCGACGCTTTGTCACTGGGGGATCGGTAAACTCCGTTGGATTAAACGGTTACCGATTATCGGCACCTTTGACCGGCTGGCTGGAGGGATCCTGTCTTTGATCATTGGCTACGTAGTGATCTACGTGGCCCTGGTAGTTCTCCAGTTATGGCCGGCTGGTTGGTGGCAAATGCAGCTGGCTAACTCAGGACTGGCCCAGTTTATGATCAATCAAACACCGGCATTGGCCCAATTAGTGATCAATACGCTTAAGTGAAGGAAGAATGAGAATGAATCACAAAATTACGGAAACACTAGAATTTGCACGGATCAAGGGGATGCTGGCCCACTACCTGGTTTCAGCGGCGGGTCACCACGAGTTGGAACGGATGGTACCGCAGGGGGATTACGATCGGGTACAGCAATACCTGACGGAAACCACTGATGGTGCTGACATCCTGCGGCTTGAGGGTGGAATTCCGATTCCAAAGCTGGCTGATATTCAGCTCCAGATGAAGCGGCTCAAGATTGGTGCCAACCTGAACGGAACGGAGCTGGCCCAGGTGACCAAGGTCCTACAGACCAGCATGAGTGTGAAGAACTTCTTCGACGAGATGCGGGAAAAGAAGATCAAGTTACAGGTCTTGGATCAGCTGGTCGATCGGCTGGTCACGATCCCTTCCATTACCCAACGGCTGGTCCGTTCGGTCGACCCGGATGGCCGGCTGAACGATGAGGCCTCAAGCAAGTTGCACGGGATTCGGCAGCTGATTGTGAAGACAGAAGGGGAAATCCACCAGCAGATGGAACGCTACACCCGGGGGAAGGGTGCCAAGTACCTGAGTGAACCGGTAGTGACCATCAGAAATGACCGTTATGTTGTGCCAGCCCTGGCTCGTTACCGGAATAAACTAGGTGGGGTGGTTCACGACCAGAGTGCCAGTGGGCAGACCCTCTATATTGAGCCGGCCGGAGTGGTTGAATACAACAACCGGCTGCGGCAGGCCCAGATTGAGGAACGCCAGGAAATGTTGCGGATCCTGGCTGAATTGTCGGCCTTAATTGCCCCATACCGGCACGATATTCAGAATAACGAACGGGTACTGGGAAAACTCGACTTTATCAATGCTAAGGCGGCCCTGGCCCACGACATGAAGGCCAGCCTGCCATTGCTCAGTCGGGAGAACCACGTTAACCTTCGTCATGCTCGCCACCCCTTGATTGATCCCAAGAAAGTTGTTCCTAACGACATTAAGATTGGTGAGGACTATCAGGCCATTGTGATTACCGGGCCGAACACCGGTGGGAAGACGATCACCCTGAAGACGCTGGGACTGATCCAATTGATGGGCCAGTCCGGTCTGTTTATTCCAGCCGAAGAGGGGAGTACGATCGGCGTCTTTGATAACATCTTTGCCGACATCGGTGATGAGCAGTCACTGGAGCAAAACCTCTCGACCTTCTCCGGTCACATGGATAATGTGAAGGCTATTCTTGAACAGATTACCGACCGGAGCTTGGTTCTGCTGGATGAACTTGGTGCGGGGACGGACCCAAAGGAAGGGGCCGCCCTGGCCATGGCCATCCTGGACCAGATCGGTAGCAAGGGAAGTACGGCTGTCATCACGACCCACTACCCAGAACTGAAGGTATACGGGTACGACCGGGCCAAGACCATCAACGCCAGCATGGAGTTCGATACCGAGACCCTTCAGCCGACCTACCGGCTCATGCTGGGGATCCCTGGGCGGTCCAACGGGATTGAAATCGCCCAGCGTCTGGGAATCGATGAAGCCGTAATTGATGAGGCTCGTTCCCTGGTCAGTGATGATAGCCAGGACCTCAACAAGATGATCGGTGACCTGGTAGCCCAGCGGAAGGCGGCTCGGGAAGAGAATGAACGGCTGACCAAGCTGGTAGCGGACAATGAGCGAACCCAAAAAGAGCTGGATGAGAAGCTGAACCGGTTTAACGAACAGCGCGACAAGCTCTTTGACCAGGCTCGTTCCCAGGCTAATCACCAGGTATCAATGGCTAAGCGCAAGGCCAATAATATCATCCACCACCTTCGCCAGCTGGAGATGCAACAGGGGGCCAACGTCAAGGAGAACCAATTAATCGACGCCCAGGGTGCTTTGAATGCCCTACACCAGGAAGACCCGCGGCTCAAGCATAACAGTGTTCTTAAGCGGGCTAAGGCCAAGCATGATCTCCACAAGGGGGATGCCGTAATGGTCAAGTCGTACGGCCAGTATGGTGAGCTGTTAGATAAACGTGGGAACCACAAGTGGGAAGTCCAGATTGGTATCCTCAAGATGGAGATTGACGAACGCGATCTGGAGAAGGTAGACAAGAAGTCCCTGCCAAAGGAAAAGACAACCCGGCGGTCTAGCGCGGTTCACACCACCCAGACCCGGCATACCTCGGCGCGGCTCGACCTGCGTGGTCACCGTTATGAGCAGGCGATGAGTGAGCTCAGTGATTTTATCGACCACGCTCTCTTGAACAACCTGTCTTCGGTTACCATTATTCACGGAAAGGGAACTGGGGCCCTGCGGAAGGGAACCCAGCAGTACCTGCAGAGTAATCCCCGGGTCAAGTCCTTTAGTTATGCTGCGCCGAACAACGGTGGTGACGGAGCAACCATCGTTAACTTGTAATTAACTGATAGAAAGTAAGCAGAATCCGTGACAGGGTTATTGGCCTCTGCTAGAATAAGGATAGTAATTCAATAGGAGGACAAGAAAATGGCTGTTAATGTAACAACTGATCAAAGCTTTGAGCAAGATACGGCAACTGGGGTCGCTCTGATTGATTTCTGGGCAACCTGGTGTGGTCCATGTCGGATGCAATCACCAGTAGTGGAGGCATTATCAGAAGAGATGCCGGGGGTAAACTTCTACAAACTGGATGTTGACCAGAACCCCGAAACTGCCCAAAAGTTCCGGATCATGAGTATTCCGACCCTGATGATCAAGAAGGACGGTCAAGTCGTTGACCAGATCGTCGGTTATCACCCTAAGGAACAGCTGCAGCAGATCCTGCAACAATACACGGCCTAACTAACACCAAAGCCCTGATGAACAAAATATCGTTCATCAGGGCTTTTTTAAGTTATTCTTCGCGTTTCTTCTTGAGCAGTGAGTGCTTGCGCTTCTTCTTCGGCGCTGACTCATCATCTTCCTGGGGAGCAGTGACATGAATGAAGGTTACCAGTTCACTGCGTTCGCTATCGGCATCAGTCCTGGGATCATTTTGGACGGTAATATCGACGTATTCATGGTGCCGGTCGGAAAGTTCCGCCTCAGCTACGGTACCAAGCTGAAACTCGATTTCCTGAGCCAGGAAACCGAGCTCCAGGCCAAAGGAGGTTTGTTCCTCATCACGGCGGATCCGTTCAGTGACGATCGGTCCCCCCAACCGCCAGACTTGGCTGGTCTTATCATGCCGCTGGAGCTGGAGGTCACCCAGGCCCAGCTGGTGAGTCAAAATGATAAGGTCATCATGGGTGGCGACGGGGTATTCACGCGCGAGGTCTTTACCGATCCAATAGAGCATGTCGTCGGCTTCCTTGCCGAGAATACTTGGCAGGATGACGTCGCGCAGGGTTCCGTTCATCAGTCCCTGGTGACTGGCTAGCAATTGATCATAACGTTTTTGACTCATTATTTTTCTAACTCCTTTATCGCAATCATTCCCTATTATACTTAAAAATGACGGTGGTAATAGTTAAATTTTTTAAAACTCCTAAATTTCAAGAATAAG
>DBOT01000105.1:1507-3887 GCA_002299975.1 Lactobacillaceae bacterium UBA639 | reverse complement strand
GTTCAATCATATCGATACTCATAAAGCGCAGGGCATTCACCGCCTGCTGGTCCTGATCAGTGAACTGGGATTTAGGTGCCAACATCACTGATGTGTTTCGACTTGTTATCATTTTTTAACCTCATTTTCTTTATCCTGGCTCTCAAACGGGTCATAAAGTAACCCGTCAACGTTAATATCATTGATCACCTGGGGCTGAGCTGTCTCTAACAGCGGACCCCCATAGACGATCGCAACTTGGCGCGTCACCTCACTGCCATACCGCTCGGCAAGAAGGTCACGGATCTGGCGATGAGCAATTCGAATTCGTTGGGCATCGGCAGGCAGCCAACACTCTTGGGACCATTGGGGTCGGTAAACAATCGTTACTTGGTTAATAGCGGCCGCGGTCACATTGCGAAACATCCCCGCAAGCTGGGTAAGGATCTC
The DNA here is from genome assembly GCA_002299975.1 of Lactobacillaceae bacterium UBA639. Taxonomy (GTDB): domain Bacteria; phylum Bacillota; class Bacilli; order Lactobacillales; family Lactobacillaceae; genus Limosilactobacillus. The sequence continues at coordinate 3,458 of DBOT01000105.1, read as the reverse complement.
TTCCGCAAAGTCCAAAGGCAGCAAGCGTTGATCGCCCTCGTCAAAGCAAACGAACAAGCGACGATGAGTAGTAAGGGCCCGGTAAATATTACGGCCAGCCAGCCCACTGCCCTCACTGCGACATTCGATCCAGGCATAATCATCGATTGTTACCGTATCGTGGTCCGTAACAATCGTCAGTGGTAACTGCCGGGAGCTTTGTGTTGGTAACACCCTTTTTAGCATCCTAATCACCATTCACCTTTCTATTTCTGTAGGCGTTCAAACTCTGCCCAGTCGCGCTCAAAGGCAGCCAGGCCCTGGTCCGTCAATGGATGCTTCCATAACTTAACTAGAATCTTGGCGGGAATCGTCGCAATGTCACACCCCGCCAGTGCTACCTGTTCGACGTGTTGGTAGTTACGAATCGAGGCCGCGATAATCTCCGTCTGGTAACCATAGTTGTCAAAGATCTGGCGCAGTTTTTGCACCAGTTCAACCCCGTCCGCTCCAATATCATCGAGCCGGCCGAGAAATGGACTAACGTAAGTGGCCCCGGCCTTCGCGGCAAGCAACCCCTGCATGGCTGAGAAAACCAAGGTGATGTTGGTCTTGATGCCCTCCTGTGATAGTACCTTAACAGCCTTAAGCCCCTCGGCAGTCATCGGAATTTTCACCACAATGTTATCCGCCCACTTGCTCAGCTCACGTGCCTGTTCAACCATCGCTGTGGCCTCACTAGCCGTCACTTCGGCACTGACGGGGCCATCAACAATCTCACAGATCTGTTTCTCGACGCTCTCCCAGTCCTTCCCTTCCCGGGCAACCAGGGTGGGATTCGTGGTGCCCCCATCAATGATGCCAAGTTCATTGATCCGCTTGATATCCTCGACATTCGCTGTATCCGCAAAAATTTTCATGGTTATTATCTCCTTAGTCATTTTTCCGCTCGTTGAAGCATGCCTAATTTCTTAAGCGGTCTGTGAAAAAGTGTCAAGCAAATTTATTTGATTATTTTTTGTGCAACCGTTCGCCCTTTAGTCACCGCGCCAATTATTTTTACTAAAATTTAGTATTTTTACTAGAAAACAGGTCCTAATCTGCGAAAGTAATTTGGAATCTTTTTCAAATTTATGATATAGTCCAATCATTAATAAAATCATTTTAATAGCCAAAGAAAAAGTGGAGAAATAAAGATGTTCACACGATTGTATCAACTAGACCAATTAGAGAGATGTGATGATATTCAACGTATTAAGGTCATCACCGGGGTCCGGCGAAGTGGCAAAACGATTTTACTGCGGCAGGTGAAAGACTCACTGCGTCGACACGGTATTGCTAATAATCAGATTCATTTCATCAATTTCAGCCAACTCCACCGGCGCCAACTGATTGATTGGTGTACACTCACCTCTTCAATTAGTAAAAAGCTCATCGCAAACAAGGTAAATTACCTCTTTTTCGATGAGCTTGACCAACTCGATCACGTGCTGCCCTTCCTGCAGGAGATGATAAAGCACCGAAACGTCATTCTCTACATAACTGCCGCCTCACAATCATTTCTGACGCAATTAGCCCCTTTACAGTCGCAGCTAGCCGTTATCCCAGTTCTGCCGCTGGGCTTTGCCGAATTCTGCCAGCACCACCATCAGCCTGCTAACGAGCACACTCTCTATCAATATCTCAATGTTGGTGGTTTTCCCTTCATCCAGAACGTCCGCGACCAGCTTACACGAGAAAACTACCTAGACGGGGTGTTCAATACTGTCCTGGTCAGTGATTTTGCCAAACATGGCGCCCTCTGCAACCCCTTTTTGACCAAGCAGCTAGCAATCCTTGTTGCTGGCCAACTGGGAGCACCTATCAATGCTTCCCGGGCCGTCAATGGTTTGAAAGAAATCGGGATCCCGGCATCCAGCAAGACCCTTAGTGCCTACCTCACCCTGCTGGCCGACACCTACCTTTTCTATCC
>DBOT01000105.1:0-1371 GCA_002299975.1 Lactobacillaceae bacterium UBA639 | reverse complement strand
CTCCTCTTCATCGAACTCGTTCGGCGGGGCTACACGGTCCACACCAACAAACGGTTCTCTTTTATTGCCGATCGTCATCAGCAACGCACTTATATTCAGTTTTCATACTCAATTCGCAACCAACACGAATACAACCAGGCAATTGCCAGTCTGCGTAGTCTCCCAACCAATTGTCAGAAGCACCTAATCGTCCTGCGGGCCACTGATATATTGTCCCAGGATCCGGCAGTACCGATGACTCTTTTGACTGACTGGCTTATTGAGGATCAGGCCGCCTAATCACGCCGGAGGTAAACCCGGTCAACCACGTGGCCCACGGTCTTATGCAGGATCACATTGGCCCGATTCTTCGTTGGCAGGATGAACTCCTCCAGGTTCGGCAGGTCAACACGCCGCCAAACGTCCCGCGCCATCTTGAAGGCCTCGTCCCGGCTTCCCTGCGAGTATGGGTAGTAGTAGTTGGATGGATCGGTGAAGGCCGTGTCCAGCAGCATTCCAAAACGCTGGAGGTACCACTGCTCAATCAGGTCTGGATCGGCATCGACATACAGTGACAGGTCAAAGTAGTCGCTGACGTAAAGCCGCTGATTCATCGGCAGTTGGAGAGTGTTGATTCCTTCGACAATTAGAATATCAGGTTGTTCAATCAGCTGAGGTCGGTCCAGCTGGACATCATAAATCTGGTGAGAGTACGTTGGGGCCTTCAGCTCGGGCTCCCCCGCCTTGACATCGTTCAAGAACTTCAATAGCCGTTCCATGTCATATGATTCAGGGAACCCCTTCCGATCCATGATCCCCCGCTTCTTCAGTTCCGCATTAGGATAGAGAAAACCATCCGTGGTCATCAGCTCAACCCGCTTATCCGGCAGGAGTTTATTGAGCAGGATACTGAGCAGCCGGGCAATCGTACTCTTGCCGACCGCTACCGACCCGGCAATCCCGATAATATAGGGAACGCGGTGGACCGACTGGCGGAGGAAGTTGGCCTTCTGCATCTGCCACTCCAAAAAGTTCTGGTAGCGCAGCTGGATCAGTTTAATCAAGGGCAGGTAGATGTCTTGAACATCCTGAATCGAGATTCGGTCGTTCAATGACTTGATATCCTCCAAGTTATCCTGGCTTAATCGCACCTTATTGGTTGGAAAGAAACTGTGCCAGGTCTGCCGATCAAATTGTTCATAATTCATCCATTCATCCATTATTAACGATTCCTTAGTCTAATTTTACGTAAGCGTTTACTATTATGGTACCACACGATACGAGGCATGGCTCATCAAACCATTTTGTAGATCACTTCACTAGTTGACATTGCTAGTCTACCGGACCCTGTGGTGAAAAGCAACTTGTCATGTCAACCACCACGCCCTAAAG
>DBOT01000098.1 GCA_002299975.1 Lactobacillaceae bacterium UBA639 | reverse complement strand
CCATGTGGGGCCACTTCACGGGCAATTGCCGCGGTGGCTAGCCGGACGCCACCCTTGCTGGCAATGTAGCCCACCGATTCGAAGTTAGGAATAAAACCATCCAGGGAGCCGACATTGACGATGACCCCGGAACCCTGCTTGACCATCTGGGCGGCTACCTTCTGGTCGACATTAATGGTTCCCATCAGGTTAACGTTAATCACCTGGCGAATGTTATCCAGGTCCGCTTTCACAAATGGCATGTGCTTGCCAAGGATCCCCGCAACATTGGCGGCCACGTCGATCCGGCCGAAGCGTTTAACCGTCTCATCAACAAGTGCTTGAACCCGATCGGCCTGGGAGATGTCGCATTGGAAAAAGGCCATGGTGCCCAGCTTCTGCAGCTCGGCCAGTCGTTCCTGGTTTTCATGCAGGTCCGCAATCATTACAGCATAACCTTCCTTGAGAAACTTCTTGGTCGTGGCGAGGCCAATACCATTCGTCCCACCGGTAACAATCGCTACTTTCTGTGTCATCACTAATTCCCCCTTCTAGAATCATCAACCGCATTATATGCGATAATAATATCCAGTAATACATCAATTGATATACAGAGGCACCCCGAATGAAAATTCCCGAATATTATTACGACAACACATTCATTCCCTTCCAGGACCTGCTCATCAGTGATCGCCGACAACGCCACTTTGCCGCGGGCGAAACACTGATCAACGTCGGCGAGTACATGACCAGTACCTACTACATCCACCAGGGGGTTCTGAAGCTAGCCATCGTCTCTAATACCGGTGTGGAGAAGACCAAACTCTTCATCGGCCACGGTGGCTTATTCCCACTATATAGTCCAATCGAGCGCCGATACCGGGAAGAACGCGACGAACTGATCGTTAAGGCCCAGACTGACGTTACAGTCACCAAGATTCCGCAACGGGCCATCGCCGACCTGCTCGACCACCAACCGGCGTTTGCTAAAGCGATGCTCCGTCAGTATGCCGACTTCTCCGCAATCCTCCTCTATGACGCCATCAACCTTTCCAGCCAGGACAACCTGATCAAGATCTGCAACTACCTTTACCAGTACGAGAAACTCCTCAAGCCGCACGGGATCATCCTCACCCAGGAGGAAATCGCCTCAAACATCGGCATCCCCCTGCTTACTCTTTCACGTCACCTGCAAAAGCTCCGCCAGCAGGGGATCATCATCACGGCCCGTAAGCAAATCGAGGTGGTGGACTGGCCACGGCTGATCCGGCTATGCAGTCCTGAACTCCTGGCTCCCTAAAAAAAGCTTCCCTGAAGATCTTCAGAGAAGCTTTTTCCTTTAATCAAACAGCAACTCATACATCCGGGGCGCCAGGGGCCGCTCAAGCTGCAGGTCCATCCCCACCGCGGCTTTCTTCTTCGGGCCGAGTTGCTCCTCACGCACCGTGCCCGGCTTAATCTGAGCGGTGCCGAGGTAGTAAAACTGCTTGCCAGCCGCATCGCTGCGTTTTACAAAGAGCCGGAGTGTTACCGTGGGTTTCCCAGTAGATACGCCGGCCAATAGTTGCTGGACCTCGGGTGAGTCAAGGTGGCGGGGACTCCGAGTATACCAGCGCAGCGACTGGCCATCGTGCAACTCGTTATCGTAAACTGCATTGCGCCGGTCCGCATCTGTCTTGCGGTAGGTAATGAAGATCGGACACTCATCTCCCGCCACCCGGTAACCGTACATGGGGGCACTGACGTCCAGCGGCCAGTTCAGCAGGCGGCAAACGTCCTGGCGGTCATAGCGTTGGTAGGGGGTAAATTGCTGGGTAGGGTCGTACGCCTGGCTGAGGGTCAGCCCAGTCGTCACTGCATCAGTCAGCAGGCGTTTAAACATTGCGTTCCTGGCTAGGGCTGCCGTTAAGGCGGGGTTCCACCGGTACTCATTATCCTTCAAGGTAATCAGTGGTTGACCACCATACCGGGCCTTCTTGGTAGTCTTTCCCGCCTTCACGTCAAAGAAGTCTAGCGATAGGATATCCATCATTGACTGCCGCACCGCGGGCGTGTCATAGGTGTGCGCTTCCTGCCACCGGGCCGCCAACCGCTCAGTTGAACACTGACCGTTTTTCAACAGTTCATCCAAAAGCAACAGTTCGTGGGGCCGTTTCCCGTTCAGCAGTTCCTTGGTAACAAAGGACAAGACCGCACTCTCATAGCTCCCCATGGATACTGGCTCGCCCATCTTCACCAGGAAGTCACCATAGTGAGCCAGGCGACTGTTATCCGCAAAGACCTGCGGGGCCGTCGAACCATAACGGTAGAAATCGTAAAGATACGGGATCCGCCCAAGCTTGTTTTTCAGTTCCTGGTAGGACTGACGGAGGGCCCGCATCGAATCCAGTTTCGTCTGCGCAAGGGAATGGAGGATTTGATCAATGGCCACCCGATCGAAATTGATTGTCGAAACACCGATGATGCCCGGCAGGCGGGTCTCTGCCCGGGCCCGGTCAACATCCCGGCTGGTGTCATGGTTGAGGGCCAGTGGGATCAGGTAATTATTTTTATAGTTACCGATGAAGTCCAGGACCGTGACATACTCCTTTCCTGGGTACTTACGCAACCCCCGACCAAGTTGTTGCAGGAAGACAATTGACGATTTTGTATTCCGGAGCATCACAACCTGGTTCAGTGATGGGATATCAATTCCCTCGTTGAAGAGGTCTACCGTAACGATGTATTCCAGCTTTCCCTGCTCAAGCTGGCGAACCGCAGCCCGCCGCTGAGCAGGACTATCCGTGTTGGTCAGGGCCACGGCTGGATGCCCGGCGGCGGTGAACTTAGTCGCCAGCTCCTTGGCCTCCGCCTGCCGTGAACAGAAGACGAGTCCCCGTGCCTGGCTACCGCAATAGCCGTAGTAGTCCAATTGTTGGAGCACGTACCGTACCCGCTCATCGGCAACCAACCGGTGAAGATCGGCGGTATCGTCAATGGTTTCACCGGCCGTCGTGACATAGTCCTGGACCCCGACGTAGTGAAACGGCGCCAGCATTCCCGTCTCAAGGGCATCCTGGAGGCGGATCTCGTAGGCCAGGTGGTAGTCAAAGGCCGCGTAGACATCCTGGTTGTCGGGGCGGTCCGGGGTGGCCGTCATCCCCAGCCAGAATTGCGGCCGAAAGTGATCCATCACCCGCAGGTAGCTCGGCGCCGCCACCCGGTGGGCCTCATCGATCAGGATGTAGTCAAATGTCGTAGCCGGCAGCTGGGCCAGAGTATCCGGTTGGCTGAGGGTCTGAATGGTCGCAAAGAGGTACTTGGCATCCCAGTCATGATGATCCCCGGTCAACAGACCATAATCACTGGCGGGGCCCCCGATGCCCCGCCGAAAGCTGGCCAGCGACTTCCGGGCGATTTGTTCCCGGTGAACCACGTAGAGGAAGCGGTGCGGCTGGAAGTTCTTCACTGCAAAGGCCCCCAAGTAGGTCTTCCCGGTTCCCGTTGCCGAAACCACTAGGCCTTTGGTAGCTCCCGCCGTCACCAAGGCATTGAGTTCGCTCAAGGCAGCCTTTTGCATCGCGTTCGGCGTGACCGGGGTAGCTGTGGGCTTAGCCGAAGTATGAACTGGCGGAACCCAGCGAGCACGGTAAGCCGTCAGCCAATTGGCATCCAAGACCTGACTAGCCGTGGTGAGGGCTGCTAGCTGCTGCCGGAGTTGGTCGGTAAGGGCCGCGTTGGTTGCCGAACTCACCCGTAGCATCCACTCGGCATTTTCCAGCAGGGCCGACCGGGTAAAGTTAGCACTACCGATATAGGCCGTTTGGTAGTCACCATGTTCGAAGAGGTAGCCCTTGGCATGAAAGCCAGACGTCTGCGTAATACGGACCGTTAGATTAGGAATCTTCATCAGTTCCGCAAAGACGCGTGGTGAATTGAAACTCAGGTAGTCACCGGTGATGATGGTTCCCGTCACTCCCTTAGCTGCCAAATCCGCCATCACAACTTTGAAGGGCACCAACATGTTGGGCGTAATAAAGGCTACTGCCCAGGTAAAGCTTTGGCACGTCAGCAGTTCGCGCCGTAGACTCAACCAGAGCCGCTCATTGTCCTGGTTACTCAGGAGGGCTGGACTCAACAGCTCGTGGCCCCGGTAGCTTTGATCGTATAATCCATTGAGAATTGCATTCTTTAATGTCTCCACTTTCGATCTCCCTTTTAATTATTAAAGGGCCCGCTTGCTGAACAAACAGGCCCTAGTTTTTATAAGAATAACAGGCTGCCAACCACCAGACCACAGA
>DBOT01000018.1:3127-3390 GCA_002299975.1 Lactobacillaceae bacterium UBA639 | reverse complement strand
TGAATATGAGCAATGACCAGCACGAATTGCCGCTGAAGTTCCGTGGCTACCGGGATCTCCTGACTGACCAAACTGCTCGTCCAACACTAAATGGCTGGGATGTTGAAATCCTGACCAAGTAACTTTCTGCAAACTTTGCTAATATAACTTACACGAAAAGTGCGCACGAGACGGAATCCCGTGCGCGCTTTTTAAGTTGAATATAATAAAATGGGGCTGTGACTTAAGTCCGTTATATAAATCAAAAGTCAACAGCGCGGTAC
>DBOT01000018.1:0-3056 GCA_002299975.1 Lactobacillaceae bacterium UBA639 | reverse complement strand
CAAGCATTCGGGAAACCCGAACGCCTGAGGCCATTTGTTTGATTATGCTGGAGCAACTTCAGTATTAGTCTTCTTAGGAATCTTCAAGAACATTCCGGTGATGACGGCCAGGATGGTAACGAGGAACGGGAAGAAGGTCCACGGGATGAACCGCAGCGGGTTGACCTGGAGTGCGCCGGCGATGAAGACCCCGGAAACACTCCATGGAATGATGGCGTTGACCGCGGCCCCGGCATCGTTCAGGATCCGGGTGAGGAACTTCCGCTTGAGTCCCAGCTTATCAAATGATTTAAGGAAGGACTGACCAGGCAGGATGATGGCGAGGTAGTGTTCACCGACGATCAGGTTGACCCCGACACAGGTGATGGCAGTTGCCAAGGTGAGCCGACCTGGTGTTTGAATAGCCGCTGAGATGTGATCAATGATGGCGCCGATGATGTTGAACTTGATCAACAGACCACCGAGGGCCAGGGCAAAGACAATCAGGGCCAGCGAGGTCAGCATGCTGGCAATCCCACCCTTAGAAAGAAGGGTATCGATGGTCTTATCCCCGGTGTGGGAAACAAAGCCCATCATGATGGTTTTAGTGATGGTGCTGATACTGGTAGCTGGGGCGTGGATCCAGCCGAGCAGGGCGGCAAAGAGGGAGCCGAGCCCCAAGGATGGAATGGCGGGAACTTGCAGAATTGCCAGGATAACCAGGAGGAGGACCGGCAGGAGAGCCCAGCAGGAGATCCAGAAGCCGTTGGCAAGCCCGTGCATCATCTGGTGGACGGCGTTAAGGCTGACGCTACGTGAGTTGAAACCAAGAATGGTGTAGAGAACAAGACAGATGGCCCAGGCAGGAATATCAGTGATCATCAGGGCCTTGATGTGTTCGTAGATGCTGATCTTACCGACACTGGCAGCAAGGTTGGTGGTCCCGGACAGCGGCGAGATGTTGGATCCACAGAAGGCTCCGGAGACGATGACCCCGGCAGTCAGTCCGGGATTGATACGGAGGGTTGCCCCGATCCCGATGAAGGCGATCCCCATGGTTGAAACGGTCGTGAATGAACTTCCGCAGGCGACCCCGACCAGGGTGCAGACGATAAAGACGGTTGGCAGGAAGAACTTTACGGAGATGATCTTAAAACCGAAGTACATGATGGTGGGGATGGTTCCAGAGAAGATCCAGGTGGCGATCAGCACCCCGATGGAGAGGAAGATGATCAGCGGATCAACGCCGGCCCGTAGTCCACTGCGCATGCCATCCATGACAGTGTCCCACGAAAAGCCACGCAGCCGACCGTAGATAGCCAGCAGGGTGAAGGCGATGAATAGTGGTGCCTGCGGTTCCTGCTGCCTGATGATAATCAGGTAGCCGAGGATGCACAGGATAACGATCAGGACAATGAGACTTTCGCCAAAGCCAAGGACAGGTTCGTCCTGGTGGCGGCGTTTTTTAAGTAGATTCATTTTGAATTTCCTCCCTAATAGATCTAAACGAAAAAAGCCAGCTAGATATGAGACATTGCTCAATCTAGCTGGCGCTATATAGCGAATAGCTTGATCTGGTCCTCTTGCTAGATTGATAACACCTAGCAAAAGTTAGTTAAACACAACCCTGCTTAGGTGCGAACGTCTCTGCCCGCACCCGTTAGTGCAGACATTAATTGCGGTCAGCAGCGTTGTTATAATACATGGTTGTGTTTAACATTGATTGAATCATTACCATTCGTTCCTTTCGATATTTGTTGCCATTATTAAAACATTCTCATTTTAGTTTGTCAATTCCTAATTTAAAATTAATCTTAGATTCTGGATACCTAAGTTTTATTCGGGTACCGAAAACTGTGCCGTTAATGATTAAGAAAATTATAAAAGAGTGTACACAGTTTAAAAGATGGACTATAATAGACAATGAAAGGAAGCATAATCATGGAAATTAATGAAGATGCTCTTAAGAACTTCCAAAACTCGAAGTTTGATTTTGTTGATGCTAAGGGTAACGATGTTGACTACAACAATCTGACTGATGACATAACGTACACGCTACGGGACGGCAAGACAGTTGTTGAAGATGACATGAAGGCTCAAGACGTTGTTGACACTATCAACAATGAGTATGGCAAGACTTTGAATGTCTGATTTAATAACTGAATATGCTGACTTCACTAATCTTCCCAGACATTACTTGGGAAGATTTTTCATTTTAAAATTAAAAGAAGTGGGACAAGTGCTGTCCCGCTTCTTTACTTATAAGTAGTGATCATTATTCAAACTGCATACCACCGTCACACAGGATAGTCTGGCCGGTGATGTAGTCGGCCTTGTCGCTAGCCAGGAACTCGACAACCTTGGCGACATCATCGGGATCGGAAAGCTTGTCGAGGGCGATTAATGATTCGTAGTCGCTCATCTTCAGACCCTGGTCATCGGCGATCTTACGCATCATTGGTGTATTGACAATGCCGGGAGCATAAGCGTTAACGGTAATTCCCTGCTTAACCAGGTCTCGAGCGGCAACCTGGGTCAAACCACGAACTGCAAACTTAGTGCTGGAGTAGAGGAGCTCGTTCTTGTTCCCACGTACCCCAGCCTGCGAGGTAGCGTTGATGATCTTGCCAATGACTTCCTTACCATGCCGTGGCTTCTTCTCGAATTGCTCGAGAGCTGCCTGAATTCCCCACATGTCACCGGCAACGTTGACGTGCATGACCTTATCGAACATCTCCGGGGTGACGTCCTTGATCCGGGTGACCGGACCTAGGCCAGCATTGTTGACGAGGACATCGAAACCGCCAAAGTGGTCGGCCGTCTGCTTAACGGCGGAGAACATCTGGTCACGATCGGCGACGTTAACGGTAACGGTGAGGGCGTCACCACCGCCATCCTTGATCTCCTTGGCAACCTGTTGGGCGTTATCGCTGTTTAGATCGGCAACACTGACTGCAAAGCCAGCCTTGGCGAGCCGTTTGGCAATCGCCTTACCGATTCCTTGACCAGCACCAGTAACCATTGCAACCTTAGTCATATTAGTAGCTTCCTTTCTATGACGAATTGTCAAACCAAGT
>DBOT01000125.1 GCA_002299975.1 Lactobacillaceae bacterium UBA639 | reverse complement strand
TATTTCTTGCAATCTGCCGTATCAATTAATTATTCGACTTCCATCCGCTTGAACATCAAACTTGGGACAGCATTTAAGTCCCAGCCAGCCCGGTCGCCATTCCGGTAGTTGATGTAACCGGCAGCCCCGATCATGGCGGCATTATCACCACACAACTTCAGTGGTGCCTGGAGCATCCCCACTTCTGGGTGGTACTTAGCCATGTCGTGGTCCAGCCGGGTCCGCAGACCGTGGTTGGCAGCGACCCCACCGGCCAAGATTAATTGCTTAACTGGGTAACGGTCCAGGGCCCGCATTGTCTTCTCCGCCAGGACATCGACAACACTCTGTTGGAAGCTGGCTGCCAGGTCATACTTATCCAGCTTCTCTCCCCGCTGGTCAGCGTTATGGACGGTATTGATGAAGGCACTCTTCAGCCCACTAAAACTGAAGTCGTAGTTGGCCTCCTTCTCCATGGCCCGAGGGAACTTAAAGGTATCATGACCCTGTGCTGCCCACTCGTCGATCGTCTTACCGGCTGGGTAGTTGACACCAAGGACCCGGCCGATCTTGTCGTAGGCTTCACCGGCGGCATCGTCCCGGGTCTCCCCGATGATTTCATACTCGTGTTCCTTTGGCATGTAGACCAACTCGGTGTGTCCACCAGAAACCAACAGGGCCATCTGTGGATACAGGAATTCACCGACGTAACGGGCCGCATACAGGTGCCCAGCCATGTGGTTGACCGGAACCAACGGTAAGTGGTGAGCCCAGGCGATGACCTTCGCCGCAGTTACCCCAACCAGCAGGGAGCCGACGAGGCCCGGTCCATAGGTGACGGCCACTGCCGCGATGTCATCATAACTGACCCCAGATTCATCTAGGGCCTGGTCAACACACCGCGTGATCCATTCAATATGGTGCCGACTGGCGACCTCAGGGACTACTCCACCGAAACGCTGGTGGCTGTCGATCTGGGTGGCCACCACGTTGCTAAGGATCTTCGTGCCGTTTTCAACTACGGCCACACTGGTTTCATCACAACTGGTTTCAAACGCTAAAATGAGCGTACGTTCTGCCATAACTAATTCTGCTCTCCTTTATTTAATAGGTCCGCCGCCATGTCAATTGCATCCTCGTGGTTATCGAGGTAGTAGCGGTGTTTGATCTCCCGTTCCCGGAAGCCAAGGTGTTCGTATAATTTCCGGGCCACCAGGTTATGAACGCGGACCTCCAGACTAACCGACCGTAACTGGGTATGACGGGCGTAATTAAGGGCGGTACTGATTAGGTAGGTACCAATCCCCTTCTTCTGGTAGCCGGGAGTGATCCCGATATTGGTAATATGCAGGTCAAGGCGATACCAATCAACGGCCATTCCGATGAAACCGACAACCTGACCATCATCGATGATCACTAAGTAGAGACGGTCGTGGGGCCGCCGTAGTTCGATCTGGAAGGCTGCATAGCTCCATGGCGCATCACCATAGATGGCCCGTTCAATATCGACCATTGCCTTGATATCCTGCTCCGTTGCCATTCGAACCATGTATTGATGCCGCTTGATCATCACGACACGGCGTGCAAAATCAAGCATCGGCCACTTACGGCCATTAATATTAACCCGGCACCAACTCTTAAACTTCTCGAACATAGTTCTTCCTGGTAATTCCGGGGTGAAGCTTCTGCCAGTTAGCTTCCGCCTCAGTAATACGCAGATAGTGCGGTACAAATGGGTCGATCTCCTTAACCGCTGGCCGCTTTTCACCCGCCAAGGCCAGCTGATAAGTCGAAGGAATCCCGTAAGTCCGTGGTGCTAGCGTAACATTGGCCGGTAATTCTTCAAATTGATCGGCAATCTTCTTCGTAACGTGACCAACCATGATCACTGGCTGGTCAATCTTAGCCAGCTGAGCAAGAAGGTCCTTCATTGCCAGGTGTTGGTCAGCAATCTGGTTCTTCAGCTGACCGTCCTGCCACTGGTAGGCACCGGCAAAAACATTCCCCCGCCGGGCATCAAAAAACGGCACGATGATGGCGGTCGTTGTTGGCAGGACGTTGTAGGCCACGACCTCCAGGCTCGATACCCCGACCAGGTCAATGTTCAATGTATCAGCCAGGACTTTAGCCGTGGTTGCCGCAATCCGAATTCCCGTGTATGAACCGGGGCCCTGGGCTACCACAACCCGGTCCAGATCGCTCGGTTGCCACTTAACTAGCTGACAGAGCCGGTCGATCGTTGGCATCAGGTAGATACTGTGGTTTCGCACCATGTTAAGCGTGGTCGTTGCCAGTAGCTGGTCATCCTCGACCAGGGCCACACTCATTGGGTGGTTCGATGTATCAATTGCTAATACTTTCATTTTTCGTCCATCCTTTCAAATCACACCTAACATCTTATCACAACCGGTACCATTAGTCCCAGTCTCAGGGGTTATTGATCGAGTTCCTGAACATTCAGCAGCTGGCCCAAGGTCTCGTAGTCAATCGGGCCGTCCTGGTTAAAGACCGCAACCATTTTGTCCTGATGCAGCGGGAAGTTAAGGTATTGGCGGTGCTGCAGTGCCAACAGCTGTAGGAAGACCTTCGTGCTGCGCCCGTTCCCCTCACGAAAGGGATGGTATTCGTTGATGTTGTCCAACAGTTCGGCATAGGCACTGGCAGCAATCCGGTCATTTTGATTAGCACTATTCAGCAGGCTGTTAATCCAACTGGCGGCCTCCCGGAAAGTTTGAAAGTCCTGAAAGAAGTGATCCCCCTTGGTCAGGTTATAGGCACGGACCTCCCCCGCCCAGTCATAGACTTCATCAAATAAGAAGCGATGGACCCGGTTCAGCTGATCAATCTCCCGAATCTTAGGGAACTTATCGGCATGCTGTAAGAGCGCAATGGCATTCTCGTTGACGATTTGAAATTCCCGGCGGGCCAGCTCGGCAGCGTCAGTAATCCCCAACTTATTTTTGAGGGTGCCATTCGGGTAGTTAAAACGAGTAACTAGTTCTTGATCAGTCATCAAAACTCCTCCGCAAATTTCTGGTTACCACGACTGTTGGGATCTTTGGCATTGGCAATCGCTTCCTGGACATCGGCAACGGTCGGCTGCCAGCCCTCGTAGACATTAAATAACATTGCATCCCGAACACAACGATAGAGCTGACGGTCAGAAACGGTGACCCCCATGATTGTCTGCCGCTGATTATCAAAATTAAACTGCATCCTGATCCCTCCCACTCAAAACAGTCCTATTATATACACATTTATAAATAACAAAAACCTACCGGCCAATAATATCAGCACAGCAGGTTTTCCAATTTACTATTCGCTTTAACTAGTCGCGGTCATCGTAACCCTTTGGGTGGGTTGAGTGCCACTTCCAGGCCGTTGCAATGATGTCGTGAACATCATCGTACTTTGGCTTCCAGCCCAGGATCGTCCGGGCCTTGTCACTAGCAGCAACCAGTGAATCAGGGTCACCGGGACGCCGCGGCGCCATCTTGGCTGGAATTGGCTTACCAGTAACTTCACGGGCGGCTTCCAGCATTTGCTTGTTAGAGAAACCAGTTGAGGAACCAAGGTTGAAGGCGTTGGACTTGTTACCAGCTTCCAGGTACTTGATTGCCAGGATGTGGGCATCGGCCAGATCCATGACATGAACGTAGTCACGAACGTTGGTCCCATCTGGGGTGTTGTAGTCATCACCGAAGAT
>DBOT01000130.1 GCA_002299975.1 Lactobacillaceae bacterium UBA639 | reverse complement strand
CGAGTCTCGTACGGACCGTCGTTGAGTCAAGTGTGAACGCACTTGGCTTTTTTGTTTACATTGAGTATTTACAATCTAAATGTAACAGATTTAAAAATAAAAAACGATCAAATCACTTGATCGTTCATTTATCTAGATCATATTAAGAACAGTGAAATTAACGTACTGGACGATAGATTTCATCGTAGTAGTAGTTATCTGAACCCAGGGTGGTGAAGTTAGCTAATGACTTGAAGGAGTCACTTTCCCGCCAAGCAGTTAGATCTTCAAAATCGTTCCAGGAGGTCAGCAGGACAAGGGTTGAACTCTCGTTTTGATTAGCGACTGAGGTCATCAGAACACCGTTGGCAATGCTTGGGGCATCTTCGACAATCTTCTCTAAGCTGTTGTTGAGCAACTTCTGCTGATCACCGTTAACTTGGAATGATTGGTAGTATAAAATACCAGATAGGTTAGCATTTAATGATGCATTCAGGACAGTAAGGGTAACCGGTGACTTGAATACCGGATCCTTTCCTGATAGGTCAAAGAGAGCAAGCTTATTGCTGTGTGTGGATGCCTGCATCAACTTGAACTGGCGATCAGGGTTATTCTTAATGATATCTTCTAAGACTTGGTGTGAGCCAAACGTAAAACTTACTTTAGTTAGCACGAAGATCCCTCCTAATTCAATGTATACGCTACTATTATAGTACAGTTTAGCTCAAAAGACGGGGCTAAGTAGTCAATAATTAAATAAAGGTAAATTTACTTACAAAAAGTCAATAAATTTGCCAGATTCCCTTTTATCGCCTGGTGGAAGATAGTATAATATTAGTTGTATTAATGAATGTTGTCGTTACGAATGATTAAGGAGGCTTTTATTTAATGGTTATTCTCTACACGTCTCCAAGTTGTACCTCTTGCCGTAAAGCGCGTGCTTGGCTGCAAGAACACAACATTCCATTTAAGGAACGAAATATTTTTTCTGAACCGTTATCACTTGATGAAATCAAGAATATCTTACGGATGACGGAAAATGGAACTGAGGATATTATATCTAAGCGATCCAAGGCTTATAAGAAATTAAACGTGGATTTAAATGAACTGCCAATGAAGCAGCTTTTTGCCCTGATCAGTAAGAACCCAGGCCTGCTTCGGCGCCCAATCATCATGGATGACAAGCGTCTGCAGGTTGGCTACAATGAGGACGAGATTCGGCGTTTCCTGCCACGGAAGGTTCGGGCTCTCGAATTGGCAGAGGCACAACGGAAGGCAAACTTAGTTTAATCTTTACGGAGAAGCGGTTATTGCTTCTCTTTTCTTTTGGCTTTACTTTTATGAGAAAGGCTTTAGAATAGTAATTAATGATTTAAATTGCGGATCTAGGGGGTGCTGCCAATGGAAATGGAACACATTAATAAAAACACGATTCGCGTCCTAATCAATAATGATGACCTAAGTGCCCGTGGGATCACCATCCTGGATCTCCTGGGTGATCATCAACAAATTGAGGATTTCTTTTACAGCATCTTACGTGAAGTCGACACCGACCATCAGTTTCAAAACAACGATTCGGTGACATTTCAGGTAATGCCGACACAGAACGGTCTTGAACTGTTCATCAGTAAGAGTGATCCAAATGATCCTGATAGTGACCAGGCCGCTAATAATAAGCAGATTGCTGATTACATCAAGCAGAACCTGGCGCGCACTTCAGCTGCTCAGCAGGATCAGGCTAATGAGAGTCTCCAGCCGCAACCGGTCGAGATGTCTCAGGCGCCGGCGATGGAGTCTCACCAGGCCAATAGTTGGCGGGTCGTAGTCTTTGATTCCTTCGAAGACCTGATTGACTTTGCTCGAATCGCTGAAGATGATGTTGTTGTGAGTGAGCTATACAAGTACAATGGCAAGTATTATCTGGCCTTACAGTACTTTCAAACGGTTGACGGTGATGCTCTGATCAAAGATAGCCTGGCGCTCGCCTACGAGTACGGGAATCCAACCGCGGTGACGCCGGTGTACTTGAGTGAACATGGGAAAAAACTGATGGCGGTATCAGCCCTGCATACCATTCGCCACTACTTCAATTAAAACCAAGCACGAGATGATTTGTCTCGTGCTTTTTTACTTTCCTACCGTATATACATAGTAGGGGGTGAGTGAAGTGCTGGTCGCGATGAAAAAGGGGCAACTGATTCTGGCCGAAGATGTCTGCGATAAAGATGGGTATTCCTGCCCGGGATGCGGTGAACCGGTGATCCTCCGGCGGGGCCGTCATAAGATCGCCCACTTTGCCCACCGGCCGGGGAGCAAATGCCAGCTTGGCGAGGGTGAGACGGCCGAGCACCTCCTTGGTAAGCGGCAACTTTTTCAATGGTACCAACAGCAAGGGCGGCACGTGGAATTGGAGGTCTATCTGCCAGCAATCAACCAGCGACCAGACCTGCTGCTGACGGACGGAAACAGGCGGGTGGCGATTGAATTTCAATGCAGTCCATTGAGCCTGCAGCGCCTTTTAGAACGCAATGCCGGTTATCGTCAGTGTGGCATTTACTTTCACTGGTTACTGGGGGCGCCTTATCAGGGACGTCATTTACAGTCAGCCAAGATCGCCCAGTTTACCCAGGAGGTTGGTGGGTATCCCAGCCTCCTTTTTTGGGATACCCGGGTGGGCCACTTGGTTGTCAAACGAGACCTAGTGAGGTGCTCCTTTATCCGCCATTCAGTGCTGGAGCCCTGGGCGATTGTTAAATATCAGATGCGTCGTCTCAGTGCGCTTCAGTACGGTCGCGGCCCGTGCCCAATGTTTATTCGTCAGTTAGTTGTTAGCTTACCTGGTCACCGCCCACTGGCCACTTGTCCACTGGTCTGTCATGACGTAATTCCTAGCTGGCCAACTCTTGACGAGCCAGTGATTCTGTGGCGGATACGGATTATTGCCTGCCTCATGGATCAGCCGCTTTTCCACTACTGGTCCTATCAAGATTGGAAGGAGTGGTTAAATGAGCTTACCGGTGATCACTGGCTGGGCTACGGGTGTCTTGATGCTACCACTATCCATCAACAGTTAATTACAGCCTTTACCAACGACCTGTTAAGTTATCGGATTCTCCTTGCTTGTCCCGGTGGCTACCTCCTTTTCAAATATCCACGGTGGTTTGCTAATGTACCGGAAAAGGTAAACTTACTTAATCGGGGTAGGCTTTTGCAAGCGATTGCTTTAAAATAAAAAGAAAAGGGGATGAAGATAGTGGAAAAGCATACTTGTACAACACTCTTAGTAGGGAAGAAGGCCACCCTCGACGGTTCAACGATTGTCTGTCGGGAGGAGGACTATGGTAACGCCTTTGATCCGCAACGTTTTGTCTATGTTAAGGCGGCCGATCAGCCGCGCCATTATGAGAGCAAGACGACCGCCTTTAAGATTGACCTGCCTGACGATCCGGTTGGCTATACGTCCACCCCAGATGCCGACAGCTCCGCGGGAGTCTTTGCGGCCGGGGGAATCAATGAACATAACGTTAGCATGACCGGGACTGAGACAATTACAACCAATTCGCGGATTCTCGGGATTGATCCCTTCAACGCCACCGATGGAATTGGTGAAGAGGACTTTGTAACCCTGGTTCTGCCATATATCAAGACCGCGCGGGAAGGGGTTGAACGACTGGGGCAGCTGCTCACCAAGTACGGGACCTATGAGTCCAATGCCATCTCGTTTGGCGATCGTAACGAGGTCTGGTACCTGGAGACGATCGGTGGTCACCACTGGGCCGCAGTCCGGATTCCGGACGATGCCTTCGTGATTGCTCCGAACCGATTGAACATTGCTGACTTCGACTTTGCGGTCGCCGATACCGTCTGTTCAGCTGACCTGAAGGACCTGATCGATCAAAACCAACTCAACCCGTCCTTCGATGGTCACTACAACCTGCGGCAGATCTTCGGTAGCCAGACGGTCATAGACACTCGTTACAACAATCCACGGGCCTGGTATGTTCAACACCAGCTCAGTGACACTCCGGTGGGCCAACCGACCGACCAGGACCTGCCATTCATCTGTCATCCACGGCACAAATTGTCAATTGAGGAGATCAAGCAGGTGATGAGTTCGCACTACCAGAACACACCATTTGATCCTTACGAGCATGATGAGGTCCCATACCGGTCGATTGCTCTCAACCGGAATCTGGAGCTCCACATCTTGCAGATCCGTAATAATGTTCCCGCTGCTATTGCCGGTGTTCATTGGTTGGCTTTTGGTCCCAACGCCTTCAATACGGTGGTGCCGTTTTATGCAAATGTCAACGATACACCAGCCAGTTACCGGGATACCCCGGTTGACTACGCATCCGGTAACATGTACTGGTTGACGCATACCATCGCTGCGATTGGTGACCAGCATTATGCCCAGGCCCAATCCCTAGTTGAGGCGTATGAGCAAAAGGTGGTTGCGGCTACGCGCCAGCTTCAACGCACGACGGACCAGCAGACTGACGGGGATGATCCAAAGGCGCAATTGACCCAGGTCAACAATCAGATGGCGGACATTGCGATGAAAGAAGCCACGGCCCTGCTGGGTAAGCTCGTTAAGATTGCGTTTGGTAAAGCTAAGCTTCGGTATTGATAAATAAAAAGATCAGGAATTTGATGTGTACCCTTAAAGTTGGAACTTGTATGTTCTTACTTGTAAATTGAATAAATATTTTTCTAGGGCAACTAGACTCTGCTCGTATTGGAGTGGTGTTTGGTTGCCTAGTTTTGTTTGAATCCGTCGTTCATTGTAGAAGTGAAGCCATTCCTCAATGGCCTGGATTAATTCAACTTGATTTTGATAACTAGTATCTTGGCCACAATTTCAGCTTTGAGCTTATTAAAAACCGTTTCGCAGGCGGCGTTGTCTAAACAAGTTGCTCGATGGGACATGCTTTGTCGAATATGGCCCTGACGCAATAGTTTTCGCCAAGTGTGATGTTGGTAGTGCCACCCCTGATCGGTGTGGAGAGTTAATTGATAACCAGTATGTGGTAACTGATCGAGTAATTTTTGAAGTGGTATCAAGGCAAAATTAAGAGTTGGCCTTTGGCCAATGGCCCAAGTTAAAATCTGCTTAGTGGCGAGATCCTTAATAATTTCTAGATAAACTTTTTGCCCATTATGAGCTTTGAATTCCGTAATATCGCAGACCATCTTCTGATATTTACGATTACTCATAAAGCG
>DBOT01000016.1 GCA_002299975.1 Lactobacillaceae bacterium UBA639 | reverse complement strand
TGCACAAACTCTTCTACCGGATGAATATCCCACTTGTGACTTTCCCCGCCCTTGATGTTAACGATGTTGGCAATAATGTTACCATCAACATTTACGTTCGCCGTTATCGTTGCATTTGGGGCAAGGATACTTCCCATGAAGTGCCCACTCTGAATCACAATGTGAGCTGCACTATCACCAAAGTTCCATAAAATATGGTTCGGATGAGCATGACTTTCCCCAGGGTTAACGTGGTTGTTCTTTTCGTCATCATAGTAGAGTTTAACCTGCGTATGGATTGAAACTTCGCTCCCCGCTGGCATTCCGATTACATTAATTACCACGGTTGGACCATTAACCTTGCTTGAAAGTCCATAGATCTTAATCGGCTGCGGTGCATTGAGGTACTCAAACGGAATATTTACATAGATAACGTTGTCCTTAGGTACCGCGTTGGAAACATCGATAAAGCGATCATTCATGTCGCTGAAGTCCTTGATTACCCCTGCCGATTCTTCCTGACTTGCGTAGAAGCCAGCCGCATTAAGTAATCGTTGGAAGAGTGCTGGGAAGTCAATGTAGTTTGTCCCGGCACCGTCCTTGAAGACCTCTTCAGGCTTTAAGTTGACCATGTGGTTACCGTTGACGTACACCTGGCCATTGATAATCTCGACGTTGACATCCTTACCGAATATTACATGATTAAAGAGCTCATTTCGGAATGATCCACTCTGCAATCCAGTATTAAGTTGTTGAATGTAGTAGATGTCACCCTTAGTTAAGTTAATGGAATCTCCACGAGTTCCAAAATCAACGTTACTGTTAAGGATTCCGACGGCAATGTTCCCATTCACATCAGCGCCTAAATTAGCTTCGTTGGCAAAGATGTGGAAAAGTGATGCTAACAGTAGGACACTCTTGGCATCAAGGTGGTTCACATCAATTCCATACTTGTCTTTTAGGATCTGGTCAGTGTGAATCTTATCAACCGTCTGCACGCCATCCTTAGGAGCTTCTGTCTCACCCGGCTGGTCAATTGCTGGCGGCGTCACTACTTCACCAGTATCACCAGTTCCTGGCAGGCCTTCTCCTGGTGCAGTGCTTTCACCAGAACCACTATCAATAGTTGGTGTATCACTAACCACTGGTACCTGTGAATCCGGCACCACAGAATCAACTGGCTGGTCACTTGCTACCGGGTCGCTCCCAACTACCGCATCGCTCGTTACGGGTGTTGCTGGTTGTTGACTTGACACCACCTGGCTAGTTACTGGAGCACTAAGCGATGGGGTATCAGCTACCACACTATTAGCAGCACTTGATGTGGTCACATTAGTATCTGCTACAGTATCGGCACTGCTCACACTGGCCGCTTCTGCTGAGGTTGGCAACACAGCACTAGCTACCGGCTGGGCACTTGCTGGGGCACTGCTCACCGTACCCGTTACGACCGTTGCATCAGTTCCTACCTGGTCGTCAGCGGACGCACTGTGTCCACCACCGATAAACAATAAGCCAAGGAGTACTGATACCACACCAATACTAAGTTTCCGAATACCAAAGCGTTGCTTGCGCGGTTGTTGTTTTTGAATCATTAATTTTGCGTTCTTTTTTGATAACATTTCATCTATCCTCCTGTGATCAATCAAACTATAAAAGCAGCATTTAGTGTTACTTTTATCTATCAGCATTAGTCATAGGGGGGAACACCTATTTTTAGTTGCCTTTAAATAAAACACTTCTTTTGCTAAGTAATACAATATCATGATTTTGTCGCATTTTGACACATTTACAGAATATTAAATTAAAGATTAAACAACTACAGATTTTCTTAAAGATTAGGGACGCAAAAATGCCGCCAGCTCAACCAGCTAGCGGCATTTTAGTCATTCATACTACTTCAAATTAATCTTCGTTTCGGCCGGTTTAGTTTCGGCCAGGATCTTACCGTGACGAATATTGTAGAGAACCTCGACGTGCTTGTTCAGGGCATTGTAGAAGTCAGCAGCGTTAAGGAGAATACAGTTGGCCGGCTTGCCGACCTCAATTCCGTACTGGTCACTGATGTGCATCGTCTTGGCACCATTGTAGGTCACGTAGTTAAAGGCATCCTGCAGTTGGTGATAACCCATCAGGTGGGCAATGTAGACACCCATCGTCACTACATCGAGCATATTACCATTGCCCAGTGGATTCCATGGATCTTGAACGTCATCTTCACCGAAGGAAACATTAATGCCGGCGTTGGTCAGTTCCTTAATCCGGGTTACCCCCCGCCGCTTTGGATAGGTGTCAAAGCGACCGCCAAGGTGAACGTTAACCAGCGGGTTGGAGACGAAGTTAATGTCACTCATCTTCAACAGGCGGAACAGCTTGTAGGTGTAGGCATTGTTGTAGGACCCCATCGCCGTGGTGTGGCTGGCAGTGACCCGGTCCTTCATCCCCCGCTCATAAGCCTCGGTAGCCAGCACTTCGAGATTCCGAGATGCGGGATCATCGATTTCATCACAATGAACATCCACCAGCCGGTCATACTTGTCGGCCAGCGCCATCAGGAAGTGAACTGACTGCCAACCGTATTCGGTGGTGAATTCAAAGTGTGGAATCCCACCAACAACGTCCAGCCCTTCCTTGACGGCCTGTTCCATCAGTTCACGACCGTGGGGATAGCTCAGAATTCCTTCTTGGGGGAAGGCAACCAGTTGGAGGTCAATCTGATCCTTTAATTCTTCCCGCAACTCCAGCAAAGCTTGGGCAGCAATCAGGTGGGGATCGGTAACGTCAACATGACTCCGGACGTGCTGGATCCCATGCCCCACCATGTTTTCAATGGTCTTTCTGGCCCGCTTCTTAACGTCTTCCTTGGTCAGATCCTGCTTACGCTCACTCCAGATTCGGATCCCGTCAAAAAGGGTCCCACTCTCATTCCATTCCGGCTGGCCTGCCGTCAGCGTGGCGTCCAGGTGGACATGCGAGTCCACGAATGGTGGCAAGAGGACATTTCCTTTACCATCAATCACCTGTTCGTTGTCGACCGCCGTCAATTCCGGGGCGATTTCCTTAAACTTGCCGTTAACACTCCGAACATCGGACGTTTCTTCATGGTTATCAATATGAACATTCTTAATCAGCATAGCTATGCTTCCTTTCGATCCGCAAACAGCATCAATACATAGTACAGCAAGCCACTCAAGACCATATCAACAAAGGTGGCCCCAATCGTGTTAGCAAATAGTGGCAGCTGGTGGACGCCAACAAAGAAGGCAACTCCTAAAACAAATGTTATCATTGCCATCCAATTAATACCACCATGGTACCAGTATTTTCCGTTTACCTTCCCCAATTCGTTAATATCGTACTGCCGGTGAGCACGAATATAGAAGTCAGTGCAGATAATGGCAATCGTTGGCCCCAGGACCATCCCCACGTAATCCAGGAAGGACTCAAAGGTGGTCAGAAAGCTGCCGACAAACATCGGAATGAAGGT
>DBOT01000083.1:9063-9327 GCA_002299975.1 Lactobacillaceae bacterium UBA639 | reverse complement strand
CGGCTTAACCAGCTGCTCGATGGTGAATACGATGCGAAGAACGCTATTTTGGAAATTCACCCTGGTGCCGGGGGGACAGAAGCCCAGGACTGGGGTTCCATGCTCTTGCGGATGTACGTTCGCTGGGGGGAGCAACACGGTTTTGATGTCGAAACTGCTAACTACGAAGCTGGTGATGCGGCCGGTATCAAGAGCGTAACCCTCCTGATTAAGGGGCACAATGCCTTTGGCTACCTGCGTAGTGAGAAGGGGGTCCACCGGCTA
>DBOT01000083.1:8885-9013 GCA_002299975.1 Lactobacillaceae bacterium UBA639 | reverse complement strand
CACACCTCCTTTGCCTCGGTGGATGTCATGCCGGAGTTGGATGAGAGTGTCCACATCGATATTGACCCATCCGATCTGCGGGTCGATACCTTCCGTTCCAGTGGGGCCGGTGGTCAGCACATTAACAA
>DBOT01000083.1:5845-8856 GCA_002299975.1 Lactobacillaceae bacterium UBA639 | reverse complement strand
AAGACCGAATCGGCCGTCCGGATCACCCACATTCCAACCGGGATCGTTACTTCCTCACAGGCGGAACGTTCGCAGCTGCAGAACCGGGTTACCGCGATGAACATGCTGAAGTCCAAACTTTATGAATTGGAAGAGGAGAAGAAGGCCAAGCAACGTGCCGAGATCGAGGGTGAACAACTCGATATTGGTTGGGGCTCCCAGATTCGTTCCTATGTCTTCCACCCGTACACTCTGGTCAAGGATAACCGGAGTGGTTACGAGACCCATAATGGTCAGGCTGTAATGGACGGGGACCTCGACCCCTTCATCAACGCCTACCTTCAGTGGAAGCTCAGTCAAAAGAATCCGCAATAATGGTGATTGCGGTTACCGTTGAAAGCAAGTAATATTAACTTAAAAGGAGTGGTTGTGCATGCGTGAAAGTCGTCATCGCCGTTTGACTCGGTCTGCATCAGATCGGATCATCGGTGGAGTCTTTGGGGGCTTCGGTAAGTATTTCCATATTTCCGCAAACCTCTTGCGGATCATCTACGTTGTTTTGACCGTCATGACCGCGATTGTGCCGGGCGTGATCATCTACTTGATCTTAATGATCATCATGCCGCCGGATCCCGCTAATCCAGGAATCCTGGGGATGCTGCATACGCTGAATGATCTCGGCAAGCAGGCAACGCGTGAGGATCATTCCCAATCGCGCCGGCAGCTGACTGACGTGGAGGAAAAGGACATAAAAAGGAATGAGCGATCATAATGGGCTTTTGGAAAAAAGTATTAATTGATACGATCTTGTTTATTGCTCTGGCAGGGCTGTTTGCCGGTACGGGGATGTTTTACATCAGCAGTGCCTGGATGGCACTGCTGGACAGCTTCGTGTTAGCGATCCTGAACGTCTTGATCAGGCCGATCCTGATGATCCTGTCACTGCCGATTAATATTCTGACGTTGGGACTCTTCAGTATCGTGGTCAATGGGGTGATGCTCGAACTAACATCTGTATTCGTTGGTTCGGCCGCCTTCCACTTCTCGTCGTTCTGGAGTGCCATGCTGATTGCCATCATCATGTCGATCTGCAACACCGTGATTACTGACCATCAGGAAAATAGTTATTGAAAAGGAGTGGATAGTTGTGCCAACGAACAGCGTTACGGTTAAGGAATTAGTTGAAAAAGTTCGGTTGAAGGTCCTCCAGGGTGAGGATTACCTCGACCGTCCCATTACCACCAGTGATATCTCACGGCCGGCCCTTGAATTTGCCGGTTACTTCAAGCACTATCCAGCTCTGCGGATCCAGTTGTTGGGGATCACGGAAACCTCATTCTCCAAGGATCTAACCCATGAGAAGATGGTGAAGTATATGACGAAGATGTGCACGCCACAGACGCCGTGCTTCGTCATCTCGACCAACCTGCCGATTCCAGCTGAGTTAAAGGTGGCGGCAAAGGAAGCTCATATCCCAATTCTCGGGACGCACCTGACCTCTTCCCAGATCCTCAGTAACATGACCTCCTTCCTCCTGGGCCGGCTGGCACCACGGAAGTCACTGCACGGGGTTCAGGTTGATATCAACGGGGTTGGGGTCCTGATCACTGGTGATTCGGGGGTTGGTAAGAGTGAAACCGCCCTGGAACTGGTCCGGCGTGGTCACCGGCTAGTTGCCGATGACCGGGTCGAGGTCTACGCCCGTGATGAGCAGACCTTGATCGGGAGCGCGCCGGCGATCCTGGAACACCTAATGGAGATTCGGGGAATCGGGATCATTGACGTTGCCACCCTGTACGGGACTGGGGCCGTTATGCCAAACGATAAGATTGACCTGATCGTGCACCTGGAGACGTGGACACCGGATGCTAAGTTTGACCGGTTGGGCGACCGGGGTGATACCCAGACCATCCAAGGGGTCATCATCCCGAAGGTTTCTATTCCCGTTAAGATCGGGCGGAACCTGGCGATCATCATCGAGTCTGCCGCAATGAACTACCGTGCCGAGACAATGGGCTACGACGCTACGGAAACCTTTGACCGTAACCTGAATAAGCTGATCAAGGCCAACTCCGCACGGGACACGAAGAAGAAGGAACAGAAGTAATGGCAGAAACAGTTACTGCAGCCCTGAACCCGATCGCTCTGCAGTTCGGTCCCTTCACCATTCACTGGTACGGGGTCATCATCGCGACCGGGGTGGTCCTGGCCCTCTGGTTAGCGGTGCGCGAGGGGCAGCGGCAGGGTATTGCCGAGGACTACTTCTATGACTATCTCCTGTGGGCACTCCCGATTGCGATCATCTGTGCCCGGATCTACTATGTCGTCTTTCAGTGGTCCTACTATGCGGTCCATCCATCAGAGATCATTGCCATCTGGGACGGGGGAATTGCCATCTATGGTGCCATCATCGGGGGCTTCTTAGTCCTGTACTTCTTCTGCCGGGCGCGCCGGCTGTCAATGTGGACGATGCTCGACGTGATCGCACCGACCGTCATCCTCGCCCAGGGGATCGGTCGCTGGGGGAACTTCATGAACCAGGAGGCCTTTGGCGTGGTTACCACCCGGGCCGCCCTGCTAGCGCAACATATTCCCCACTGGATCGTTAATCAGATGGACATCGGTGGTCAGTACCGGGTTCCGACCTTCCTGTACGAGTCACTCTGGGACCTCCTGGGCTTTGTCCTGTTGATAAGCCTGCGTCACCGTCACCACCTTTTTCGGCGGGGCGAGGTTTTCTTGGCCTACGTGATGTGGTATTCATTTGGCCGCTTCTTCATCGAGGGGATGCGGACGGATAGCCTGATGATCGGTTCCGTGATTCGGGTGTCGCAGCTGTTGTCGTTGGTGTTCTTTATCGGAGCACTGGTTATTTTGCTCGTACGTCGTCACCGGGGGAACGTTCCCTGGTACCTGCAATCAGAGTAATATTCATTTAGAGGAGAGATTAATCATGACGGAAAAAGTAGCAGTATTGGGTGCCGGTTCCTGGGGCAGTGTCCTGGCTAACCTGTTGGTCGACAACGGTCACG
>DBOT01000083.1:0-5838 GCA_002299975.1 Lactobacillaceae bacterium UBA639 | reverse complement strand
TGTGGAATTGTGGTCTCGGGATCAAGACCAGGTGGATCGCCTGAACAAGGACCACGTCAATCCGGCCTACATGAAGGACTTCACCTATTCGAGCAAACTCCACGCCACGACCGATATGAAGGCCGCGGTGAAGGGGGCCGATGTCATCTTGATCGTGATCCCAACCAAGGGAATCCGGCAGGTGGCCCACAAGCTCAATGCGGTACTGGCTGACCTCGACCAGCGTTCCCTGATCGTGCACGCAACGAAGGGCTTGGAACAGAACACCTACAAGCGGCCTTCCGAAATGATTAAGGAAGAGATCGATCCAAAGTACCGGCGTGATATCGTGGTACTCTCCGGTCCTAGTCACGCCGAATCTGTGGCTATTAAGGACATGACGGCGGTAACGGCGGCCTGTGCTAACCTGGCAGACGCCGAGAAGGTCCAGAAGCTCTTCAGTAACTCCTACTTCCGGGTCTACACCAACGATGATGTGATTGGGGCTGAATTCGGTGCCGCTCTGAAGAACATCATTGCCATCGGTGCCGGGGCTCTGCAGGGCCTGGGTTATCACGATAATGCCCGGGCAGCGCTGATTACCCGGGGACTGGCCGAGATTCGTCGGTTGGGGGTAGCCTTTGGTGCCAACCCAATGACCTTCATTGGCCTGTCCGGGGTCGGTGACCTGGTTGTCACGGCGACGAGTAAGAACTCCCGGAACTGGCGGGCGGGTTACCAGCTTGGCCAGGGCCAGAAGCTCGATGACGTCATCAATAACATGGGAATGGTGATCGAAGGGGTCTACACCACTAAGGCTGCCTACGAACTCAGCAAGAAACGGCAAGTCCGGATGCCAATTACGGATGCCCTCTACCGGGTCCTGTACGAGGGTGAGGACATCAAAACCGCGATTTCTCAACTAATGAGCCGAGATCTAACCTCCGAAATGGAATAAGTATGGTAAAATACGATTGGGTAACTTTGAGAGAAATTGAAGTTATGGAAAGGATTTTGTAGTTATGAAACGTGTTAGAAAGGCAATTATTCCTGCGGCCGGTTTGGGGACCCGGTTCCTTCCAGCTACTAAGGCTTTAGCCAAGGAAATGTTGCCAATTGTTGATAAGCCAACGATCCAGTTCATCGTTGAAGAAGCGCGGAAGTCTGGGATCGAAGACATCGTCGTGGTTGATGGTAAGAACAAGCGCTCCATCGAAGACCACTTTGACTCCAACCCAGAATTGGAAGATAACCTGCGCTCTAAGCATAAGGACGAAATGCTGAAGCTGGTGGAAGACACCACTGACATCAACATCTACTTCATCCGCCAATCCCATCCACGTGGCTTAGGGGATGCGGTCTTGACGGCCCGGGACTTTATCGGTGATGAACCATTTGTTGTTATGCTCGGTGATGACTTGAACAACATCAACAACAATGGTGAACCACTGACCAAGCAACTGATCGAGAGCTACCAGCAAACTGGTGCCTCAACGTTGGCCGTAATGCGGGTTCCACACGAAGACACTGCCAAGTACGGTGTTATCAACCCAAGTAAGGAAGTCACTCCTGGTCTTTACAACGTAACGAGCTTTGTTGAAAAGCCAGCGCCAAAGGATGCGCCAAGTGACTTGGCCATCATTGGTCGTTACGTCTTCACCCCAGAGATCTTTGATGTTCTGGCCAAGACGAAGCCTGGTAAGGGTAACGAGATCCAGCTGACTGATGCCATCGATACGCTGAACCAGACGCAACGGGTCTTCGCTCGTGAATACAAGGGCGACCGTTACGATGTTGGTAATAAGTTCGGTTGGGTTAAGACCAACATTGAATATGGTCTGAACCACCCACAAGTTAAGGACGAATTACGTGAATACATCAAGGACCTTGGTGCTAAGCTCACTGCTGAAGACAAGAAGAGCAGTAAGAAGTAATTTGCCAAATCAAAATCCGCTGTCAATGAGGCAGCGGATTTTTTTGCTTATTTTAAGTAAGCAAAACGATAGACAAAATGAGTCGTAGTCGGTATGATGTAAACAATGATTGATAACGGGAGGAAAAGCTCATGGCAGAGACAAAGAACTATGACGTAGTGGTAATCGGTGCTGGTCCCGGTGGAATGACGGCGGCAATGTACGCTTCCCGAGCCAACCTGTCCGTGGTGATGCTGGACCGGGGAATCTACGGTGGCAACCTGAACAACACGGCCACGATTGAGAACTACACGGGCTTCAAGAACGTGCAGGGGCCGGAATTAGCCAAGCAGATGTATGACGGCGCCACCCAATTCGGGGCCGAATACGCCTACGGAACGGTCACCAAGCTGGTGGACAAGGGCGCCACTAAAGAGATCACGACCGACATGGGGGATACCTATGTCGCCAAAGCTGTTGTGATCGCTACCGGCTCGACCCAGCGTCACCTTGGCGTTCCTGGTGAGGAAGAGTTCGGCGGCAAGGGGGTTTCCTACTGTGCCGTTTGTGACGGGGCCTTCTTCAAGGGTCTCCACCTCGTTGTCGTCGGTGGTGGTGACTCCGCAGTTGAGGAGGGGATGTACCTGACTCAGCTGGCTTCTAAAGTGACGGTCCTGGTCCGGGGTGACCATCTGCGGGCCCAACCACTCCTACAGGATGAGGCCGCCAAGAACGACAAGATGGAGTTCGTCTACAACACCAGCGTTACTGAGATTGTCGGTGACGATATCAAGGTAAGTGGGGTGAAGACCCACAACAACGTCACTGGCGAGGATAGTGAGATGGCCGCGGATGGGGTCTTCATCTACGTCGGTAGTGTGCCGATGACGGCGGCCTTCAAGGACTTGGGAATTCTGGACGACCAGGGTTGGGTCAAGACCGACACCCAGATGCGGACCAGTGTTCCCGGGATCTTTGCGATCGGGGACGTCCGGGAGACGCCGTTGCGCCAGATCGCTACGGCGGTTGGTGATGGCGCCATCGCAGGCCAGCAGGTCTACCAGTACATCAACACCATGAAGTAACAATCAGCACCGACCAAGATTGGCCGGTGCTTTTTCATTTTCTTTGCGTATCTACAAATAGAGTAATTAGATACGGGAGGAACTATTATGGAAAGAATCAGTATTCAGGAGGATTTTGTTTTCGGCAGTGTAATGAGTAACAAACATCTCTGCCAGCATCTGATTCAGATCATCCTGCCAGAACTGCGTATTGATCGGATCGAGTTTCCTACGCTCCAAAAGGCTGTGCAGGAGAACATCATTAGTCGGGGAGTTCGTTTCGATGTCTATACCAAGGATCAGAACGGTGTGGTGTATGAGATTGACATGCAGGTCCGTCACACCCGAGGATTGCCCCAGCGGGTGCGTTACTATCAGGGCCGAATTGATGGTGATATGTTGCGACATGGACAGCCGTATGCCAAATTGCGACAGTCTTATGTAATCTTCATCTGTCCTTTTGACCCCTATGATAAGGGACTGCATAAGTACGAGTTCAGAAATTATTGCAGTCAGGACAAGTCGTTGGCGATGGGGGATGGACGCACGGCGATCTTTCTTAACACTAAAGGAAAGGTAAATGATGTTGACCAGGACTTGCGTAACTTCCTCGAATACGTAGATAATAAGGATGTGAAGGATGATCATTATGTTGACGAATTGAGGGACTATATCAATGTCCTGAGTAAAGACACGGAATGGAGGAAGGAGTACATGGATAACAAAACCCACATGATGTTTCATGATGAAGATGTCCGCGCGGAAGGACGGAGGGAAGGTCGTAAAAAGGGTCGCGCGGAGGGCCAGACGCTAGCAATTAAAAAGACGGTCACCATGCTCAGGCAAATGGACATTCCCGAAAAAGAGATCGCACAAAAGATCCAGCAGACGTTTGACCTGTCTGATCAGGAAGTCGCCGACCTGCTTAGCACTAAGTAAAAGTTTAGTAAAATAACGAGTAAACTTTCCCATTAAAAGTAATCTGCGGTATACTAGACAGTAGAGAAAAGAGTAAAGGAGACTTCACTGTGAGCTGGAAAGATACTTATCAAGTATGGAAGCAACGGACGGATCTTGATCCGCAATTGAAGCAAGAACTAGACGCCATGAACGATGATAAGGAAATTGAGGATGCCTTTTATGGCCCTCTGTCATTCGGAACGGCGGGGATGCGTGGCCTGATGGGACCCGGTATCAACCGGATGAACATCTACACTGTTCGTCAAGCAACAGAAGGGTTAGCAACCCTGATGGACTCCCTGGGTGACGACGTTAAGAAGCGCGGGGTTGCCATTGGCTACGACTCCCGTCACCATTCTTACCAATTTGCCCACGATTCTGCCCGGGTTCTTGGTGCCCACGGCATTAAGGTCTACATTTACGACAATGTTCGGCCAACCCCAGAACTGTCCTTCGCCGTTCGTGACAACTACACCTACGCCGGAATCATGATCACGGCTAGTCACAACCCAAAGGAATACAATGGTTACAAGATCTACGGTGAAGACGGTGGACAGATGCCACCAAAGGAATCCGACATGATGACCGGCTATATCCGGAAGATCAGTGATATCTTTGACATCAAGTTGGCTGATGAACAAGAAATGCTCAACAGTGGCTTGGAGACGGTCATGGGTGAAGACGTCGATCACGCCTACCTGCAACACGCCAAGGAAGTCACGGTTAACCCTGAACTGGCCAAGGAATACGGTAAGGACATGAAGTTCGTCTTCACGCCACTCTGCGGGACTGGCCGGATGCTGGGTGAACGGGCTCTGCGTCAAGCCGGCTTCACCAACTTCACGATTGAACCAACTGAAGCCCAACCAAACGGTGACTTCCCAGGTCTGGAGCACCCAAACCCAGAGTTCCCAGAAGCCTTCGTCCGGTCCATTAAGCTCGGTAAGCAGATCGACGCCGATGTTCTGATCGCGACTGACCCAGATGCTGACCGGCTGGGCTGCGCTGTTCGTCAGCCAAATGGTGAATACCAACTGCTGACGGGGAACCAGATTGCTTCCATCATGCTGCACTACATCCTGGAAGCTCACAAGCAGGCTGGTACGCTACCAAAGAACGCTGCAGCAGTTAAGTCCATTGTTTCCACGAACTTCGCCGCTAAGATTGCCGAAAGCTACGGGGTATCAATGATCAACGTCTTGACTGGTTTCAAGTGGATTGCTGACCAGATCCACCAATACGAGACTGGTAAGGCTGACCACACCTTCATGTTCGGTTTCGAAGAGAGTTACGGTTACCTGGTAAAGCCATTCGTCCGGGATAAGGATGCTATCCAATCCCTGACCCTGCTGGCCGAGGTTGCGGCATACTACCGGAGTCGGAACATGACCCTGTACGATGGCCTGCAAGAACTCTTCAAGAAGTACGGTTACTTCCGTGAAAAGACGATTGCCAACACCTACGCTGGGGTTGACGGTCCGGCTAAGATCCAAGGCCTGATGAAGAAGTTCCGTGAAGAAGCACCAAAGGACTTTGCTGGTCACCAGGTTGTTGTTACCGAAGACTTCTCTAAGGGCACCAAGACGACGGCCGATGGAAAGGTTAGCGAACTGGGCATTCCAGAATCCAACGTGCTGCGGTATGTCCTGGATGATGAGACCTGGATCGCTATCCGGCCATCCGGTACGGAACCAAAGCTGAAGTTCTACATCGGTACCAGTGCCGACTCTCTGGACAAGGCCAACGCTAAGTTAGCGGACTTCGAAAAGGCTCTGCAAGAATTTGCCGAAGAATAAAATTATATAATTCATAAGAATCCGAAAAGCACTACTAGATTCAACATATTGAACCTGGTAGTGCTTTTTTGTACGCTAAAGGCGATTTAAATTATATTTCACATGTATTATAATTAAGTTATGATC
>DBOT01000023.1:189-3822 GCA_002299975.1 Lactobacillaceae bacterium UBA639 | reverse complement strand
GCGCACTGGGCCTACAAGGAAGGTAAGACTAATGGTGTTCAGCAGACTCGTGACAGTCAGAAACTCAATGTCGTCAAGGAAATTCTTGAACTGCGGCAGGAGAGTAACGGTACGGATGAATTCATGCAGGGTGTCCAGAGTGATATCTTCACTGATAAGGTCTATGCCTTTACGCCAAAGGGTGACGTCATTGAGATGCCGAAAGGGGCCGGTCCACTGGACATGGCCTATCAGATTCACACCGAAGTTGGTAATCACACGACGGGAGCTAAGGTTAACGGCCGAATTGTTCCCCTGGACTATGAGATCAAGAATGGTGAAATTGTTGATATCTTAACCTCGCCGTCCTCAGCTGGCCCGAGTCGGGATTGGCTGGAAATGGTTAAGACGCGGCGGGCCCGGAATAAGATTCNNNGCAGTTCTTCCGTGCTCATTACCGGGAACAAAACATCGAACAGGGTAAGCAGATGGTGGAAAACGAACTGCGCGAGGCCGGCTACGATCCGTTTGAATTGATGACGGAGAAGAAGGCGGCCGGTGTGGCCCAGGCGCTTCACTATAGCACTGCCGACGACATGTATGCAGCCATCGGTTTTGGTGACCTGGCACCGGTTGGGGTCCGGAACCGCTTCACAGCTGATATTCGTCAAAAGGAAGAGGACGATCGGCAGGCGGCGGCTCAGCGCGCCCTGCTTGAGGAGCACAAGACCTTGGAGAAACCGGATGAGCGGACCAAACAGAAGCAGGCTAAGGCTTCCAGTGAAGGAATCGTGGTCGAAGGGGTTGATAATCTTCTTGTCCGGCTTAGCCACTGTTGTGATCCAGTGCCCGGTGACGAAATCGTTGGTTACATCACGAAGGGACGGGGAGTTTCCGTCCACCGCAAGGACTGCCCGAACATCAAGGCCGCCGAGAAGAGTGGCCAGCGGATCGTCAGTGTCTACTGGGCAAACCCACATGGGGATAAGACCAACTATGATGCTGACATTGAGGTTCAGGGATATAACCGGAATGGCATGCTCAACGATGTCTTGCGGTCAATTAATAACAGTACCCGCTTCCTGAATTCGGTTAACGGGAAGGTCGACCACAACAAGATGGTAACGATCAGCCTGACAATCGGGGTTCGTAATTTGGAGCAATTGCAACTGATCATGAACGGCCTGAAGAACATTCAGGACGTTTACGTTGTTAAGCGGGTCATTCGCTAGGAGGAAGAATATGCGCGTTGTATTACAGAAGGTCAACCGGGCCCAGGTATCAATCGATGGAACGGTTGTGGGCAAGATCGACAAGGGCTACATGCTCTTGGTCGGCTTTGCACCTGACGATGGTGATGAACAATTGGACTACCTTGTTCACAAGATTGTTAATCTGCGGGTCTTTGAGGATGAAAACGGCAAGATGAACAAGGGCTTAAAGGATGTCGACGGGGCAATCCTGTCAATCTCCCAGTTCACACTGTATGCCGATACGAAGCACGGTAACCGGCCCGGCTTCACTGGAGCGGCCCGGCCAGAGATTGCGGAACCGTTGTACGAGCGTTTCAACCAGAAACTGACAGCAACGGGGGTCCATGTCGAGACCGGTCACTTCGGCGCTGATATGAAAGTCGACCTGGAAAACGACGGACCAACCACCATTATCTACGAGAAATAAGAAAAAGCTCTGTGATCTGAATTAGCGGATCACAGAGCTTTTAATGTCTAGTATTGAGAGAGAATTTGGTCAACGGCTCCACCGTAGCTTTCACCGAAAAGGACTAGGTGCATGCAGAGGTAGTAGAAACGATACCATGGCAGGCGGCCATTGATTCCCGGTGTGAACGGGTATACGTCGGCGTAGGCACGGTAGAACGAATCGTTGAAGCCGCCAAAGACAGTTGTCATGGCTAGGTCAAATTCGCGATCGCCGTAGACGGCATCGGGATCGATAAGGTAGGGCTGGTCGTTGGCAAACATGAAATTACCAGCCCACAGGTCACCATGGAGTAGGCTCGGCTGAACTGCGTGTCCCTGGTAGTAGTCACTGAACTGGTGGACCATCTGGGTGAAGTGTTCCTGCCGCCACCGGTTCCACCGCCCACGATCGCTAGCAACCTGAACTTCAGGCAGGAGGCGCTGATTGATGTAGAAGTCTTTCCAGCTGTCATTCCAGGAATTATCCTTGACCAGGGCCTTGGTGCGGTGGTTGTCGATAAAGCCAAATTTACCGTTGGCGCTGTACTGCTGGTGCATGCGGGCAACGGCCTGGCCGAGGTCCGCCTGATTGCCGATGCTCTCGTCCAGCCAGTTCAGTACCAGGTAGGCGTTGCCGTTAATTTCACCGTTGTGGATGGGGGTCGGGGTATTGATGACCTTTCCGATTGCCTTCAGTCCGTTAATTTCGTGCTGAAAGTATTTCGCCGGTTGGTTGGGTTGGATCTTGATGAAGTAGGATTGCCCGTCCGCCTCGATGCGGTAGGACTCGTTGATATCGCCACCGCTGACTGGTTGAAAGCTTTCGAGCTGCTTAAACGGTAGCTGTTGGAACCATTGATGATTTAACGTACTCATATAAGCCACTCCTTTGGTTATTTATGTCAATTATAGCGACCGATCCCGACGGACGCAAAAACGGAAAATTAGGGGTAAGATATTGACATTCGGGGTGGGGACGAGTAAGGTAAAAATGAAAATTTGATATTCATAACCAGTAATAAAAGAATGCTCGGTACCTTCAAAGCACAAGCGAGTGGGGATGGTGGAAGCTCACATTGCGGAGGACCGATTGACCCTTTTTATGGTTGGACGTCTGTCCCGTCAGTTCGCTGACGTTATCATTGAGCTGATACCAAGGTGGTACCGTGCATTAGAGCACCCTTGTGGACGCAGGGGTGCTCTTTTATTATTTTATGGATAAAAAGGAGTACATAGGAATGAAGAGAACCAATTATTGTGGAGACACCAACGA
This sequence comes from Lactobacillaceae bacterium UBA639, assembly GCA_002299975.1. Lineage (GTDB taxonomy): Bacteria > Bacillota > Bacilli > Lactobacillales > Lactobacillaceae > Limosilactobacillus. The sequence goes on along the minus strand of DBOT01000023.1, from coordinate 870 downwards.
AAACCTGATTGGTCAAGAGGTCGTCTTAAAGGGCTGGGTTGCCAAGCGGCGTAACCTCGGTGGCTTGATCTTTATTGACCTCTGGGACCGGGAAGGAATCGTTCAGCTGGTCTTCAATGAAAAGGAAAATCCGGAAGCCTTTAAGGTTGCTAATGCTGTCCGGAACCAGTATGTCCTGGAAGTTACTGGGAAGGTTCAACCACGGGCTGAAAAGGAAATCAACCCCGACATGAAGACGGGGAAGGTTGAAGTGGCCGTTGAGAAGGTTACTGTTCTGGCTCAGTCTGAGACTACTCCATTTGACATTACCGATGGGGTAGATGCCTCTGAAGATCTGCGGATGAAGTACCGTTATCTTGACCTGCGTCGACCAGAGATGATGAAGAAGCTGATGCTGCGGTCGAAGGTTACCCACGTCATTCACCGTTACTTTGAAAAGAATGGCTTCTTGGATGTTGAGACGCCTGATCTGACCCGGTCAACACCAGAAGGGGCCCGGGACTACATCGTGCCTTCACGGGTTTACCCTGGTCACTTCTACGCCCTGCCACAGTCACCACAACTGTTCAAGCAACTGCTGATGGCCGCTGGGGTCGACAAGTACTACCAGATCGCTAAGTGCTTCCGTGATGAGGACCTTCGTGGGGACCGGCAGCCAGAATTTACCCAGGTCGACACGGA
>DBOT01000023.1:0-140 GCA_002299975.1 Lactobacillaceae bacterium UBA639 | reverse complement strand
CTGATCAAGGACGTTATGAAGGAAGTTCTGGGCATCGATGTTAAGTTGCCATTCCCTCGAATGGAATGGCAGGATGCCATGGATAAGTACGGGACTGATAAGCCAGATACCCGCTTTGGCATGCTGATCCACGACCTGAA